>JAILHT010000126.1 GCA_024695665.1 Lachnospiraceae bacterium | reverse complement strand
GTCTGACATAAAGATTTTTGATCAGTACATAAGCTATGATGTATGCAGAGGAGATGAGGTTCTCTCATCGGGAACCGTAAATCTTGCAATGCCGAAGTACTTCCACTACGAGAACCCGAATCTCAAGCTTTCGGTTGATGGTAACAAGATTACAGTCACCGCAGATAAGTATGCAAAGAGTGTAGAGATATTGAATGAGAATGAGGATATAATCCTTTCGGACAATTACTTTGATATGAATGCAGGAAGCCGAACAGTTGAGGTTTTAAGCGGAGACGTCAAGGGACTCAAGGTCAGAAGCGTTTACGACATCAGATAAACAGATTAAACAAAAAACAACAAATGTATATGCAAAAGCCGGCATATGCCGGCTTTTGTTATATTTTTATGACTCTCTCATGAGTATTTCTATTTTCTCTTCATTCAGGTTCTCACCGATAACTATAACGACTTCCTGACCTACGGGAATTGTATCGATGTGAAGTTCATTCTTCGTGGCATTTACCTGATACCATTTGTCACTCTCGCAGAAAAAACCTTTGACTCTGAAAACATTTCCGTATGAATCATCCTGCATCAGATTTTTGATTTTTTCTGAAATCGATTCCCTTGTAAACGGAATCTCCATAAAGTATAAAGTCGAGAAATCATTTTCTTTACCTGCTGTAATTTTTGTATAGGAAGAATTGTGATAACCGCAGGATGAGATTCTCTCAAAATCGTCTGAGTTTAGACTATCCCAGCTTTTTGTGATAAGCTTATTTTCTATGGAATCGGAAAGATTCGCGGAGGTAAGCGCCTTCTTTATGTGAGAGACGGTCGCGGACTTTCTTTTGTCATCGACGGAGTCGACACGACTCATCACGATGCAGCCGGCATTTGATACCTGGGTTGCCAGATAGGAGTCGGAGTCTGCAGAGAGCGAATCTTCGAGGTTTGCATCCACAACCGTGATGACATTTCCAATCTCGTACCATCTGTCCAAAGGTTCCTCGTGAAGAGTGTCAAAGAACTCATCCATGTCGAAGATTCCGGAGGGCTCGATAAGCACTCTGTCATAGCCGCTCATACCCATCGCAATAAGCTTTGTCTTGAATCTTCTTTTGTGACAGTCCTTGTCGCAACCGCCGGCAACCATCTCAAGCTCACAGTTTTCGCCACGGAGCTCATTCAACAGAAGCATGTCGACGTTTACTGCGCCGTAGTCGTTCTCCAAGATGCCGATCTTTAAACCTTTGTCTAGGAAATATCTCGCGTATTTCTTTATAAATGTCGTCTTGCCGGAGCCGAGAAATCCGGTGATCAAATCTACTTTTATCATATTTTATTTTTCCTTATATGTATATCTTTATATTAGTATAAGTTTTAAGTTTGTCCGTTCCAAACATTATATAACTTAAAGCACAAAAAAGGTATATTCATATGAGCGGATACAGTGTAAAATGAAAATTAACGATTGAGAGGAAAAGATATGGCGCTGTACGCTTTGGGCGATTTTCATCTGAGTTTTTCAGTGGACAAACCGATGGACAGGTTTGGCTCAGTGTGGAAAAACCACGAGAAAAAGATAATAAAGAATTTCAAAAAGTTTGTAAAAGAAGGCGATACAACCGTCATAACCGGTGACCACTCCTGGGGAAGAAAGATGTCTGAGTGCGAGGAGGACCTGAAGTTTATCGAGGACCTTCCGGGGCGAAAGATTCTTTTGCGTGGAAACCATGATATGTTTTGGGATGCGAAGAAGACAGAAAAACTCAATGAGAAGTTTGAGGGGCGTCTTTTGTTTTTGCAGAACAATTTTTTCTCGTATGAGGATTACGGACTTATCGGAACAAAAGGATACGCCTTTGAGAATCTTGACACTTATGAGCATTATGAAAAAATAAGGGACAGGGAGCTTGAGAGACTTACGGTATCCTACGAGAAGGCCAAGGAAGCCGGATATGATAAGTTTATAATGTTTTTGCATTATCCGCCGACAAGTATCGATGAACAGGACAGTGTTTTTACGAATTTTGCGAAGGAGCACAATGTCAAAAAAGTGATATATTCACATTGCCACGGAGTGGAAAGGTTTGATGACAGTTTTAAGGGGTACGTCGACGGGATAGAATACAAGCTTGTGTCGGGGGATTATCTGAACTTCAGGCCGGAGAAAGTATTGGACTAAAGCATACGCTTTAAATATAAATGTTTTATGGGGGTAAAAATGAAGACATACGAAGCAAAAATTTTCATGAAAAAAAATCACAGACTCGCGGAGTCACCTTTCTACGATGAGAGGTACAAGAGACTGTCGTGGGTTGATATCATTGAAGGCAAGCTTTATACACTTGATGAGAATGAAAAGCTTGAATGTGTGGAGTTTGGACAGATGATTGGCGCTGCGGTTCCTCTTCCGGATGAGGACGGTTACATGGTAGCTGCTACCGACGGTATATATACCGTAAAGGGCGGTGTTAAGGAGAAAGTTTTTGATCTTACAAAGGTGTATGAGCCTGGTCAGAGATCGAACGATGCAAAGATGGATTCGGAGGGCAGACTCTGGTTTGGTTCGGTAGTTTATGACGGAAAGAGCACTCAGCACGGAGACCTTTTCTCGTATAAGGACGGCGAGGTTGTATGCCGCTTCAAGGGGACAAAGCTCTCAAACGGAATGGCCTGGAACAAGGCGAATGACAAGTTTTATTTCTCGGATTCGGATGAGAAGAAAGTCTTTGTTTTCGACTATGACAAGACTACGGGAGATATCACAAACAGAAGGACTTTGTTTGATATTGAAAAAGGTGTTCCGGACGGAATGTTCATAGATGAGGATGACAATCTTTGGGTTGCTATCTGGAATGCGTACAAACTTGAAAAAAGAGACGGCGTGACAGGAGAAAAACTTGCGGAAGTAAAAGTTCCGGCCGAGGAGGTTTCCTCATGCTGCTTCTATGGCGACAAAAAAAGAATGTTTATAACAACAGCGTCCGAGAGCGTAAGCGGAGAGTGGGACGGCTGTCTGTATGAGTGTTATATCGATTGATGAAAAAACGGGAGGCAAATTTGCCTCCCGTTTCTTGCTTAGGGATGTTTTTTTATTTTAAGATCAAAACGTTGAAAGACAACTTTGGAAGCACTGCGGCTGCGCTGCCGGAAGGTGTAATCTCCTTCGGTGTCACATTGTCCGGAGTGTCAATCGTATTTATTGCATCAAGGTCGTCTCCGCATAATACAATATGCTTACTGACCTTTTTGTCTGCGAACTGAGGCAGATCAAGTTTGAGTTCAACGTCATCATTTTCATCCGTATTTAATGCAAATATATGAATCTCACCTGTTTTTTCATCATATATAACAGAGCTTGCCACAGTATTGCACTCGCCGTATACGCTGCTGTAAGTATCTGAATCCATGACGCTCTTTAAAACGGTTCCGCGTCCATATCGGCTTATGAATTCGTATGGATAGAAGGTGGTCTGCTTATATACGCCACCGCCCTTTACTGTAGTTATCGGAGCGATTACGTTTACAAGCTGTGCAAGGCAGGCAATCTCTACGGTATCGCAGTTGTTCAAAAGCGAGATTCCGAGTCCTCCGACTACCAGGGCATCGAGAAGAGAATATTTCTCCTGAAGTATAGGAGGAGCAATCTCCCATTTGTCTGCCGAGGTTATCTCGAAGGTTGTGAGACCGTTCAAATCACCGAGACTGTCGAGTTTTATATCCTGGAAATTCCATACATTCCACTCGTCTAGGCAAATCTTTATATCCTTTTTCTTTCTGTTTACCGCTTTGACATAATCGAGAACCTTGACGCTGTTCTTGATGTGGTTGTCGAGCTGCACGTATGAAGAAAGATAATCTTTTACACTCTGTCCGGCGCGCATTGTATAATTGTGCGTCGAGAGATAGTCAACCTGATCGTATAGCTCCTTCATCATTATGCGGTCCCACTCGAGGTAGGTTGGTAGGTTGTCATAGCTGGAACCGCATGCGACGAGTTTTATCGACGGGTCTACCCATCTCATTATCTTTGCAGCTTCAAGAGCTTTTTTTGCATAATCTTCGGCTGAAAGATGTCCGGCCTGCCAAGCGCCCTCCATCTCGTTTCCGAGACACCAGTATTTAATATTGTAAGGTTCCTTGGAACCGTTCTTTATACGAAGATCTGACCAGTAGGTTCCGCCCGGATGGTTACAGTATTCCACAAGATCACCGGCATCTTTTATGGAACCGGTACCTAAGTTGACTGCTATCATCGGCTCAACGCCTGCCTTTTTTGCCCATCTGCAGAATTCATCGATGCCAAATTCATTTGTCTCGATTGAACTCCATGCGTACTCCATTCTTTTCGGACGATTCTCCTTAGGGCCAATGCCGTCATGCCAGTCATAGCATGAGACAAAGTTTCCGCCCGGGTATCTTATTACAGGAACGTTTAACTCCTTTATGAGATCCATGACGTCCATTCGAAATCCGTCCTCATCAGCTGTCGGATGTCCCGGCTCATAAAGGCCGGTGTATATGCATCGGCCAAGATGCTCTGTGAAAGATGAGAACATTTTGTCATCTACCTTACCCAAGGGAAAATGACAGTCGGAAAAAAGAACTGCTTTTTTCATGTAAAAACCTCCTTATGCAATTGTTGAACCTATATTGTTAAAAGCTTCTAAGAAAATTATAGTCAATCCATTTGTGCATATCAATTATTATTTAAATAAAAACTATAATATTTTAGGTTAATTTAAACAAAAATTTCAGGCATGCATTAAAATGTCAATTTTAAAATGTTGTTGCATCCTGTGCAACAAGACTTGCACAACATGAACATCGATTTTCGGATTTGAGCATAAATTTCGAAAAAATGAAAACCGATTGGGCAAAATGAAACTATCACGAAAAGCTATTGAACGGATATTTTTTTCAAGTATGATGTCACTTGTGAAGAGGAAATCACATGGGGGTTTCTGAAATGACAAATCAATAAGAGAGAAATGAAATGAGAAAGGAGATACGTCATGAGTTCACAAAAACGTCTTATATACATGGTATTGGGACCGGTTATCTACGCGATAATCACACTGCTTTTGCAGGGTTCTATAGGAACCACTCCTGCAGAAGGTATCGCAGTGGCAGCATGGATGATCTTCTGGTGGATAACAAGACCAGTTGACATTCAGGTAACAGCATTACTTCCTGGTGTTGTAAATGCATTGTTCAACATCGTGCCGATGGCAGATGTTATCGGAAAATATTCTTCAGGATCAATTATCTTGATCTTCGGTTCTTTGCTCATCACTATTCCATGGGCATTCACAGGACTTGACAGAAGAATCGCTCTTAAAGCACTTTCAATCATCGGACCTGATATGAAGAGACAGGTTGCAGTTTGGTTGATCGTTCCGATTATCTTCTCTACAGTTCTTCCGAACGTAGTAGTAGTTGCAATCTTCACTCCGATCGCTATAGCAATGCTCAAGGCAGCAGGCTATGACGGAAAGAGCGACGCAGCAGTTCCTATCCTCTGTGCAATCGGTTGGGGAGCTGGAATCGGTGGTGTTGGTTCACCATTCGGAGGCGCTATGAACGTTTCCGCTATCCAGATTTTACAGGAGTTCACCGGAAAAGAATTCATGTATGCTGACTGGGTAAAATACACACTTCCATATCTTATTATAGCTACAATCATCATGGCACTTGTTATGATCAACATGCCGATGGAAGTAAAGAGAATCGAGGGAGCAAAAGAGTACTTCGATAAGCTCTACAAAGAACTTGGACCTATGAAGAGAAGCGAGGTTGTAGGACTTGTAATATTCCTCCTTGCACTCGGACTTTCATTCGCACGTCCGTTGTACTCGGATATATTCCCAACACTTGAGCCATACTGTATATTCCTTATCTTAGGTTTCTTGAACTTCTTTATAACAATAAAGGATTTCGGACTTTCACTCACATGGGAGTCAGCACAGAAGAACATGATGTGGGGTATGATGATACTCTTCGCCGGTGGTCTTGCACTTGGAGCAATCCTTACAGGATCAGGAGCAAACGAAGCTATTGCACAGGCAATTTCTTCACTCAGCTTCGACGGAGGACTCACAACAGTTATTCTTATCGGTGTATTCGCTTGTGCTATATCAGAGTTCTCAAACTCTACAGTATCAGCAGCACTTACAGTACCGCTTGTACTTGGACTTACCGAACAGCTTGGACTTGAGCCTGGACCATACTTCTTCGTTGCAGTACTTTGCTACAACTCAGAGTTCCTTCTTCCGGTTTCAGTTCGTGCCATCCCTGTAGGATATGGACTTGATCCTTCAAAGATGATGAAGAAAGGTATTGTTCCTTTCCTTGTAAGAACAGCAACATGTATAGTAGTAAGCTACTTATTCCTTACCTTCTGGCCTGGATTCGGTGCTTTAAGCTAATAAACAATGACAGTTGTAAAACTTAAATTTTAAGTTTTAAATTTTGAAAGTAAGACAGTTTTAAAAGACAGTAATAAAACAGAAAATAGAGATTTATACTAAGGAGATGTAACAAAAAATGAGTGAGGTTAAAGATTTAGTAGCCCGTTCAAGAAAAGCGCAGGAGCAGTTTGCTTTTGCAACACAGGAGCAGGCCGATGCAGCAGCAAAGGCTATTTGTAAAGTAATCTACGACAATGCCAAGAAGCTTGGACCTATGGCAGCTGAGGACACAGGAATGGGAGACCCTGACGACAAAGTCTCAAAATGTGTCAACAAGTCAGCACTTATCTGGAATGATATCAAAGATAAGAAGACTGTAGGAGTGATCGAGAGAAACGAAGAACTTCGCATGCTTAAGATTGCAAAGCCTATGGGAGTTGTGGCAAGTATCATACCTGCCACAAACCCTGTAGTAACACCTATGAGCAACGCGGCATTCGCTCTTAAGACAAGAAACTCTATAATATTCAGCCCACATCCACGTGCAATTAAGCTCACAATGCTCATCGTAGATATGTTCAGAGCAGAGCTCAAGAAACTCGGACTTCCTGAGGACCTTGTTCTCGGAGTTGAGAAGGCTTCAATCGAAGCTTCAGCAGAGCTCATGAGTGAGTCAGATGTAATCGTTGCAACAGGTGGAATGGCAATGGTTAAGGCAGCATACTCAAGCGGAAAGCCGGCATACGGAGTTGGACAGGGAAATGTTCAGTGTATCGTAGACGACGATGTTGATATTGAAGATGCAGCTAAGAAAGTAATAGCAGGACGTGCATTCGACTGCGGACTTATCTGCCTCGGTGAGCAGACAGTATTTGTACCGAACAAGAAGCTTGATGAATTTATCGCAGCAATGGAAAGAAACGGTGCACATCTCATCACTGAGAAGAAGGACGTTGACGCTATAAGAGAAAGCCTCTTCCCTAACCACGGACCAATCAACAGAGACGTTGTAGGAAAGACAGCTAAGCAGATTTCAGACAAGCTTGGCCTCAATGTACCGGAAGGCACAAAGGTTATAGCTGTAAAAGTTGACAAGATTGGAAAAGAGGAAGACCTCTGCCGTGAGAAGATGGCTCCAATCATCGCCGTTAAGGGTTATGACACCTTTGAAGACGGAATGAAGATGGTACTTTGCAACCTTGACTTTGAAGGAAAAGGACACAGTATCGCAGTTCACTCAAACAATGCAGAGCATGTTGAGTACGCAGGAATCATGGCACCTGTATCAAGAGTTGTTGTAAATCAGCCTTGTGGTACAACAGGTGGCGGAAGCCCGACAAACGGATTCATTCCGACAACAACTTTAGGATGCGGATCATGGGGAAACAACAGCTTCAGTGGAAACTTCACTTACAAGCTTCTCATGAACGCAACACGTGTAGGATATCCATTTGAGACATCTTACCTCCCGAATGTAGAGGATGCATTCAATTAAATCAAGATACCTTTCTCCCTAAAAACAAATAGATAAAACCAATTACAGCACCGTTTTTGCCATACGGTGCTGTAATAAAATAAAGAAAAATTGTAACAGCACAAAGGAAACAGATATTATGGAAAGAATTGCACAATCTCTGGAAAAGAAAATAATGACGGCCGAGGAGGCCGCAAAATATATAAAAACAGGGAATGTCATCGCTGTGAGCGGATTTACTCAGGTGGGTTATCCGAAGAAAGTCACAACAGCCCTTGTTGAATCACGCCATGCAAAAGATCTCACCATCTGCGTCGGAGCAGCTGTCGGAGATGAGATTGACGGAGCATTGGTCAGAGCCGGACTCGTAAAGAGAAGATTCGGCCATCAGACAAACAAAGATTTAAGAAATGCAATCAACGAAGGAAAGGTCGCATACAGCGATATCCATATCTCACATCTTCCTACAAATATGAACCAGCAGGCAGGACTCAAGGTAAATGTAGCACTCGTGGAGGCATGCGCAGTCACAGAGGATGGCATTTATCTTGGAATGTCCTCCGGCACAGCTGATGCGGCAGTAAGAAATGCCGACATTGTTATTGTGGAAGTAAATGAGACAGTACCTATGGAAGTCGGCGGTATGCATGACATATTTGAGGTGGGACTTCCGCCTCACGCAAAGATCATACCAATAGAAAAACCGGATGACAGAATCGGAACACCTTATATTCCATGTCCTCCGGAGAAGATAAAAGCTATAGTTCTCTCTGATGTAGAGGATGTGGCACAGAAGTTTAAACCTGTGACAGAAGCTACAGAGAAGATTGCAGACAATATCGTAAAATTCTTAAAAGGTGAGATAGCTGCAGGAAGGCTTCCTGAGAATCCGGGACCGCTTCAGTCGGGAGTCGGATCTGTCGGAAACGCAGTCTTAAAAGGACTTGAGAAGAGTGGATTCAAAGGCCTGAGCATGTACACTGAGGTAATGCAGGATGCAGCTCTCGGCCTCATCGACAAAGGAGTATTCAAATTCGTATCAACAAGCTCTGTAGCATTAACCCCTGAGAGCAAGAAACGTTTTTACGAGAATATAGATTTTTACAAGGATAAAATAATAATAAGACCGAATGAGCAGTCGAACCATCCTGAGGTTATCAGAAGGCTCGGTGTGATTGCGCTTAACACACCGCTCGAACTTGATATCTATGGAAATGTAAACTCGACTCATGTAATGGGAACAAAGATGATGAACGGACTTGGCGGAAGCGGAGATTTTGCGAGAAATGCGAGAATCAGTATTTTTGCAACGGAATCAATCGCAAAAGGCGGTCTAATCTCATCGATAGTACCGTTCTGCTCACACATAGATCAGACAGAACATGATGTTGCAGTAATCGTAACGGAACAGGGAATCGCAGACCTCAGATGGAAGACACCTAAGGAGAGAGCAGAACTTATAATAGAGAACTGTGCGCATCCGGATTACAAACCGATGCTCAGAAAATACTATGAGGATGCCCTTAAGGTGACAGCCGGAATGCAGACTCCGCATGACCTTACAAAGGCACTCTCATGGCATCAGAGATTCCTTGAAACAGGAACAATGAAAGAGAACTAAAACCATTCCTATCTTGGGAAATAACCCAATTTGCCGGATATCTTATTTGCTGCAGTCATGACGGACTTTGCAAGTTCGTCTTCACTGCCCGGCAGATTAAAACGCCACAAACTTGTGGATACGCTTATCGCTGCCACAGGTTCACGTTTTCTGTTAAACACCGGAGCTGCTATTGAGGCGGCTCCGTTTGACAGTTCGTTTTGAAGCGAACAGTAACCGAGACGTTTAGTCTTCTCAAGCTCTTTTTCAATCTCTGAGATCTCCGTCTTTGTGTCGGCGGTCATCTTGTCAAGATTGCTGTTTTTCAATATGTTAGAGACCTTATCGGAAGGCATATATGCAAGCATTGCCCTTCCCATGGCGGAGCAGTACATCGGATGTCTGTGACCCATTGGGATAAGCTGCTCGTTTGAACTTTTACAGCAACAGCAAATAAGATGAACTATCTCGGTGTTCTCCGGAACACTCATATGAGAATAGAGCTTATTTGCGTATGAAAGCTGCTGGAGCTCGGGAAAAGCATGTCTGTAGATATCATTACTCTGAAGTGTGATACCCGCGAGAGACACTATCTGAAGACCCGGATAATAGAATCCCGTATCGTCATCCCGCTCCAGAAAACCACAGTCGAGAAGCGTGTTTAAATGCCTCGAAACCGTGCTTATATTCATACCGAGCATGGCTGCGATATCTGTCGTTCTGAGCATCGGAGTCGTCTCCGTGAAAGCTGACAGAATCGAAAGTGTTTTTGTTACGCTGTTGTTTTTGGCACTCGTCTGAGAACCTGAATTTGTGCTATTCATAATACCTTCCCTTATATATTGGATAAAAGGGTCAAAAAACCCACGTGTTATTATAACATGTTCAATTTGAAAGTAAATCGAAAAAGAAAAAAGGGCGAAAAAGAACATTTTTTAGATTTGTAAGACCGTATTTAACAAAAAACAATGCTATAATATAATCGTTTGGTTAGGAGAAGTAATGAATAAAGAAAACAATTCACAACTTCAATTTTATATGGATATGTCCAATCATCAGATGACGGCTAACGAGTTTTTTTGCCCGGCATTGCTTCAGTCGCTCGAGAGAAACTTCGGTTGGACAAATGCGGTCATAAGTTATTTTGACACCAACGGAAGATTTTTATCATGGGTTGAAAAAGACGGACTCACTATGGATTCAGAGGAACATCCTTACAGGGAGATAGCAAAGACCGACATTTTGAGATATATGATATACCAGGACAGTGTCAGAGATCATTTGACGTACTACAATACCGTCCCGAAGCTATACAAGGCGACGGATGTGATGAGCAATCTCGACTACGAGAATACGCAATTTGTCAAATTTCTAGAGAAGAATTTCAAATCGCATTATTGCGTTACACTTGCTTTCGGTATAAATGCTTATATTACCGTTTCTTTTTTCAAGAGAAAGGATGAGGGGGATTTCACCGATGAGGATATGGAAGAACTCTCAGAAATATATGTCTTTATAGCGAACGCTTACATGACCTTCAAAAAGTATGAGCAGAGGAAGATATTGCTCAATATCCAGAGTAAGATAATATCCGGTGGAGTCGAGAAAGCATATATTGTCACCGATGATTTTAATCATGTTATGGAATGCAATGATGCGGCGAAAAAATATATGGAGGAGATTCTCGGTGAGTCGATAGACAAGCAGATCGGAAACATGGATGAGGCCTGCGGATGGCTCTCGTTCGTTCTCTGGGAGAGCAAGGGCGAGAAGGCAGCCGGCATGGTGCAGACCAGAATGGTGCAGGATTTCATATTGAAGGTTCACACCTACGATCAGACTTACTCAAACGGTATTGTTGACAGATATCACTGGATCACAATATCCAGAAAAAGCGAGAAGAGGGACTGGGAGTACAGCACGAAGACACAGACACTTACCCATGCCGAACAGCAGGTGGCAGAGCTTATGTACAACGGGCTCACATACAAGGAGATAGCGGCAAAGCTGGTGGTCAGTTATCATACCGTAAAAAAACATGTCCAGAATATATACAACAAATGCGGTGTAAAGAGCAGGTACCAGCTGTACAAATGGATTGAAAATCAGGAGAACAATTAAGAATTTTAACATTGCTAAAAGGATACGATTTTGATCGTGTTCTTTTTTTGTGCGTAAAAATTCCTTTCATAATGGGAAAAAAGTCTCATCTGTCAAACAAATATAGGGAATGTTCCCTATATTGAATACTCCCATCTTCCGTTGAGGATGTCAGAAGGGGGTTGTTATAATGTATATGAAAGTTAGGGAAGAAAAAGTAATAATTGTGCATGTTGCACAAAAAATGAATGGAGTTTTTATGGAAATTAAAGGAAACGTTTTTAATATTCAGCGTTTCACAATACATGACGGACCGGGCGTCAGAACGGAGTTTTTCCTTAAAGGATGTCCTTTGAGCTGCGTGTGGTGCAGCAATCCGGAAAGTCAAAAGCCGAATATCGAACTCGGTGTATATAAAAAGAAATGTATCGGATTAAAAAAATGCGGAGCCTGCACGGAGGTATGCACATCCGGGGCGCTGAATTTTTACAGAAATAAACTTGTATTTATAAATTACGACGTGTGTAAGAACTGCCACAAATGTTATGAGGAGTGCCCTTCTGACGCAATCAAGATGTGGGGAAAAATGATGAGCGTTGAGGAGTGCATGAAGGCGGCCAGAGCGGACAGAGGATACTATGAGAGATCCGGCGGAGGAATAACGGTATCCGGAGGTGAACCTCTTCTCCAGGCTGACTTCGTAAAGGAATTGTTCGCACAGTGCAAGGAGGAAGGCATAGACACATGCTTTGAATCGACATTTTTCGGAGATTGGGCAAAGGTTGAGAAGCTTCTCCCATACACGGACCTTTTCATATCGGACATAAAGCATATGGACAGCGAGATACACAAGAAATACACGGGTGTTGGCAATGAACTGATTCTGGAGAATCTTATAAAACTCTCCGAGACAGGAAAACCTATCATCATGAGAATACCGGTCATTCCAAATGTGAACGACGATGAAGTAAACATAGAAAAGACAGCGGATTTTCTTCTCAATGAAATGCACGGAAATGTGAGAACACTTCAGCTTTTAAGTTACATGAGACTGGGTGAAGAAAAATACGCATCGATAAACAAAGAGTACGCTATGGCGGATCTGAAACTCAACAGAAAAAGTTTTCAAAAGCATGTTGAGAAGATTGCTGAGTACTTCAACAGCAGAGGGATACACACTTTAGTTGGAACTAAAGAGAAAGAATAGACACAAGCTACAAAGGAGGAATACGAAATGTCTAAATTTCACACAACTGCGGCAGGAACAGAGCCGTTTGATCATGTATACTGCCTGGGCTATCAGGTAAATCACGAGGATTGGTCACCATACCCAAGGGTAAACCGCCTCAGACAGACATTCCTCGATGGAAAATACTGGATTGACATCGAGAGATTGAGACTCGTAACGGAAGCTTACAAAGCACATCCGACAGAGCCTAGAAAACTTCAGGTTGCATATGCATTTGAGCATGTTTTGAAGAACTGCACATTGTATATCTACGATGACGATCTCCTCGTAGGAGAGATTGCAGCACCAAAGAAAGCTGCTCCTATCTACCCTGAGTTTTCAGTTGACTGGATCCTCAAAGAGGCAACTACATTTGCAAAGAGAGAGCATGACGAGTTCTACTTCAGAAGCGATGAGGAGATGAACGAGGCAATCGAGCTCTGCAAATGGTGGAAGGGAAAAACAGTAGCAGACAGAATCGAGGGAAGACTCGACTGGGATCAGATAAAAGGTTCAGAGGCCGGAGCAAAGATTTTCCAGACAAACCTTTATCATTATGCAGGAACAGGACATCTTGTAATCGACTATGCAAAGCTCATGGCTGTAGGTTACAACGGACTTATCGAAGAGGCAGAGAAGAACCTTGTATCTCTCGACAAACTTGCAGTTGATTTCGGAGATAAGAGAGACTTCTATCAGGCAATGATAATAGAGCTCAAAGCAGCTGTTGCATACTGCGAAAGATATGCAGAACTCTGCAGAGAGAAGGCAAACGAGACAAAGGATGCCACAAGAAAAGATGAACTTCTTCAGATGGCTGAGAACTGTCACCAGATCGCAGGCGGAACACCGCAGACATTCTGGCAGGCAATGCAGCTTTGTCAGATAGCAACATCTCTTCTTGAGGTTGAAGGAAACGGACACTCAATTTCATACGGACGTATGGATCAGTGGCTCTATCCTTATTACAAGAAGGACCTCGACAGAGGAGTTTCAAAAGAGGAAATGCTCGAGATCATCGAGGTTATGTATGTAAAGATGAACAACCCTACAAAGCTTAAGGACTGGGGATCTACAGCAGTTCGTAACGGTAGAGGATTCGGTGGAGAGTCACTCACAGTCGGCGGTGTTGACAAGGATGGAAACGATGCGACAAACGACCTCACAATGCTTCTCCTTGAAGGATCTGCACACACAAGAATGATGGTTCCTTGGATGGCAGTTCGTATGCATTCAAAGACACCTTACGAGCTTCAGGTTAAGACAATAGAATGCATCAGAGCAGGATACGGACATCCGAAGATCTTTAATGACAACTCAGCTATCAAGGCTATGATGACAAAGGGAATGCCTATTGAAGAGGCAAGAGATTACTGCGTAGTAGGATGCGTTGAGCCGGATCTTCCTGGTAAGGAGTACGGATGGCATGATGCAGCATACGTAAATACAGTAAAGATGATGGAGATGGTTATAAACGGCGGTAAGTTCCTCGGAACAGATGAGCAGATCGGACCGAACACCGGAGACCTCACAACATACAAGACATTCGATGAGGTACTTGAGAGCGTTGACAAGCAGTTTGAATACTGGACAACTCAGATGATCTCAAGCCTTAACATAATTGATTCAGCACACAGAGAGAGAAAACCTCTTCCGTATCTTTCATCTTTCTATCAGAATGCCATGGATACAGGACGCGACCTTACGGAAGGCGGAGCAAAATACAACGGAATCGGACCTCAGGCAGCAGGACTCGGAACTTGTGCAGATATTCTTACAACCATCAAGCAGCTTGTGTTTGATGAGAAGAAAGTCACCGGCGAGGAGCTTCTTCAGGCTGTAACGGACAACTGGGAAGGACACGAGAAACTATATGCTTTGGTAAACAGCTCTAAGGTTCATCATTATGGAAATGATGATGATTATGCCGATGAGATGTTCAAGTTCATGTTCGACTGCTACACAGGACATGTTAAGGGGCATCCTACACAGAGAGGTGGACAGTTCAACCCTGGAGTTTACTCAGTCAACGCAAACGTTGCAATGGGACTCGGAACGAATGCCACAATCGACGGAAGAAAATACGGAGAGGCAATCTCTGACAACATGGGACCTGTTCATACAGACGGAGGTTCACATGATATTGCAGGACCTACAGCTCTTGCAAATTCTATTGCAAAAGTTGACCACAGCAAGGCATCTAATGGTACACTGTTAAATGTCAAGTTTCCACAGGAAGCAGTTGCAGGTGTTGAAGGAAGGGACAACCTTGTAAACTTCGTTGAGGAATATATCAATAAAGGTGCAATGCATGTACAGTTCAATGTCATGAGTTCTGCTACAATGAGAGCGGCTCAGAAACATCCTGAGAATTATAAGGATATGCTTGTAAGAGTTGCAGGATACAGCGCTTACTTCGTAGAGCTTGGAAAACCACTTCAGAAGGACTTGATCCAGAGAACGGAATTGCACTTCTAGTATTTGAAAAGTTTTTACATAAAGATTCTGTCATATGCGAAAACCTCTTTCGGGGGGGGAGAGGTTTTCACATTGACAATAAATCCGTTAAATACGGAATTAGGGAAGAAGAGTGGGGTAGATAGGTATGGTTATCATGATTGCATTTGGATGGGCAAGTGTGATGCTGCTCATCGGAGTATTTTTAAGAGCGAAGGTCAAATTTTTACAGAACATGCTGGTACCCGCAGGAGTAATAGCCGGCGTGCTCGGACTTATAGCACTTAACTTGTTGGATAGTCTCGGAATCGGTATAGGAGCCGAAGTCGGAGACTTTAATCAGATTGTAAACCAGGTGTTCATAGTGTCATTCATTTCGCTTACACTTATGGATACACCAAAGAAAAAAGCTGAAAACGGTGTGGATGAAGGAGGAAAATCCGCCTCAAAGGCCAAGACGGTAATAAGAGGAGGTCTTTTCATAGGACTTGTATGGACTCTCCTTTATGCGCTGACACCGCTTGTATGTACATTGATAGCGCTTGTTTGTCAGAAACCTTATGATATGGCACCTATATACGGAATGCTTATACAGTTTGCATTTTGTCAGGGACCCGGACAGTCGTCCACATATGGTGGAATCATAGAGACATACGGCTGGGACAACGCCGTAATGATGGCGCTCACATTCTCATCAATAGGATTTTTGATGGCATATATAGTCGGAATACCGATTGCAAAATACGCCATAAAGAGAAGAATAGCAAAATGCTCAAACAACATCGACGATATTACTTTAAGAGGTTATTACAAACCTGAAGAGCAGACGGAGATGAGCAAGAAGAACACCACGGTAAACAGCAACATAGAGACACTTGCTCTTCATTTTGCTGTGATCGGAGTATGTTATCTGATTGCGGTGGGCATTTCAAAGATACTTGCATATCTTCCGGGGTATCTCGGACCGTCTCTTAGCAGTCTCATGTTCTTGAACGGTATGTATGCGGCATATATAGTCAAGTTTATAATGAAAAAGCTTGGAATAATGTATTTCCTTGATGTGACAACACAGAACAAGATTACGGGATTCGCAGCCGACTACCTTGTAGTCTGTGCATTTATGTCCGTGTCTTTAAAGATGGTTATGCAGTGGGCAGTACCAATAATCATAATGGCGCTCGTTGCGACGGTTATCACAGTTGCCGTTTGCTTCTACTTCGGTGAGAGATTCGGAACCTCATACGATATAGAGAGAACTTTGGGATACTACGGAATGGCCGTAGGAACAGCTCCGAGCGGTATTTCTCTTATCAGAATAGTGGATCCGGATTTCAAAACCGGAGCGGCTGAGGAACTCGGCGCGAGCAACCCGTTCTGTAACATATTCAACATCCCGGTATATCTTTTGATTTTGGGATATGCGGCAGGTTCATTCTCATTGCCGATGACAATGGGAGGCTTTGCACTACTGATAGTCGCATACCTTGTAGGCCTTAAGGTCACAGGCTGTTGGGGAAAGACGAAAACGTTCAGCCTATTCCCGACAAAGGAGGATGCAATACAGTCTAATGAAATATCAATGATGGCTGCAAATGATGTGGTTGCAAAATAAGAAAAATACATTTTGGGCGGATAGATTTTCTATCCGTCCTTTTTTTATGGAGAAATATTTTTCATTAAAGTCCTATATGGCCAACAAAAAATAGGTGCGACACCATATATTGTGATATAATAAAGAAGAATATGGTTTGCTATAAGGAATGAGAAATGAAAATATATAAAATGATGTTAAAAAACAAACTTAACAGACGAATTTTTGCGTCTGCGATGGCTCTTGCCGTGCTGTTTGCGGGGAACAATACAGTATTCGCATCAAAACTTTCGGACGCAAAGGATGCGAAGGCGGAAGCCGAGGCGGATCTGGATGAGGCGCAGAATGAGATAGACAGTCTAAAGGAGCAGGAGTCTGCCATCCAGGCGGAGATCGATTCGATAGACGACGAGCTGGTAATTCTGATCACCAATATGAACATTCTCGAGCAGGAGATTACTGACAAGACCGCGGAACTTGAGCAGGTCACAGCGGATCTTGCCGCAGCTGAAGAGAAACAGGCCGAGCAGTATGAGAATATGAAGCTCCGTATAAAATATATGTACGAGAATGGTGATGGTGCAATATACGAAGCTATTTTGGGTTCTGACAATATGGCTGACATGTTAAACCGTGTCGAGTATGTAAATGATGTCTATGAGTACGACAGAACACTTCTCACGGAGTATGAGGAGACTGTAAAAGAGGTTGAAGACCTTAAAGTAACCGTAGAGACCGAGAAAGCTGAGATGGAAGATATGCAGAGCGAGTACGAGGCACAGAAAGTAAGCCTTGATGCTATGCTCGCAGAAAAGACGACCGAGCTTCAGAGCGCGGACAGTCTTCTTGCATCTGCTCAGGCAAAGGCGGCAGAATATCAGGCAACTATCGAAGCTCAGAACAAGATAATCCAGGAGGAACAAAAGAAGGCAGAGGAAGCCGCAAAGAAGAAAGCGGCCGAGGAGGCAGCAAAGAAAAAGGCAGCTGAGGAGGCTGCAGCAAATAGTTCGACAGATTCATCCTCGAGCTCGTCTTCAAGTTCATCATCAAGTTCGTCCTCAAGCTCATCGAGTTCCTCAAGCTCCTCAAGTTCGTCCTCGGGAAGCGGATCCGGAAGTGCGGTAGTAAGCTACGCCTGCAAATTTATCGGAAATCCGTATGTATGGGGAGGAACAAGCCTCACAAACGGAGCCGATTGCTCGGGATTTGTAATGAGTGTGTATGCGAACTTCGGAGTGTCGCTTCCACATAGTTCAGCTGCGATACAGAGCTGCGGAACAGGTGTAAGCTACGCTGATGCGGTAGCCGGTGATATTATCTGCTATTCGGGACATGTGGCAATATATATGGGCAACGGCCAGATAGTACATGCGCAGAGCGCGGCTACGGGAATCACGACAAGCTCTGCAACCTACAGAACGATAGTTACGGTAAGAAGAGTACTTTGATGCAAGTGGCGAAGCAGATTGCGAATATCATTTATGAAATATGCATATGACTTTTAAAAAGCGATTTATAATAACTACGGTTTGCCTTGTTTTGATAGCGGCGAACGTTGTCTATATGAAGGTGCAGAAAAATACAAAATCGGAGTATCTCAAATCCATGAACGAGATTGTGGTGACGGTTGACGGAAAGGATTATGTGCTCTCTGACATTGCTTATTACATAGCAAAGCAGGAGACGAAGGTGCAGGAGGAAGCCATACTGTACAATCCGGATGATGCGAACGAGTTTTGGAATGTTCACACAAACGGAAAGTTTATACGTCTCGCAGCTAAAGAAAATACAATGAGCCGTGCAATCCATGATTTTATATTTATCGATATGGCAAATGAGAGGGATGTCACTCTTACGGAAGAAGAGCTCATGTACGCTGAAAACAATGCCGTGGATTTTTGGGATGATCTGGGCGAGGAGAGACAGGCTCTTATAGGTATCGATTATGAGAAGTTGAAAGATACAGTTTTAGATGAGGCATTGGCCGAAAAGATGGTAAAAATATTTGCCGAGGAGAATGACAAATCACCGTCGAATTATGATTATGATGCATCAGCATACGAAAAGATGCTTGCAGATCACACCTACACAATAAATGAAGATTTGTGGGGGGATTTCACATTCGGCTGGATTACTATAAAAAGAGAGAACTAAAGATGAGGAGAAAACGAATGGCAGTTAAAGAAAAAATCGGACGGAACGATCCGTGTTGGTGCGGAAGCGGAAAGAAGTATAAGCAGTGTCATGAGGCGTTCGATGACAAGATAAAGATGGCAAAGGATTTCGGACATATAGTTCCGGGACATGAGCTCATAAAGACACCTGCTCAGATAGAGAAGATAAAGGAATCCTGCAAGGTAAATATCGCTGTCTTGGATTATGTCGGAGAGCATATAAAAGCCGGAATGACCACAGAAGAAATCGATAGAATGGTATATGA
Organism: Lachnospiraceae bacterium; assembly: GCA_024695665.1. Lineage (GTDB taxonomy): Bacteria > Bacillota > Clostridia > Lachnospirales > Lachnospiraceae > JAILHT01. The sequence goes on along the minus strand of JAILHT010000126.1, from coordinate 5,591 downwards.
GAAAACTACCGAGATGGGTGCTATACCTGCTCCGCTCAACTATGAGGGCTTCCCAAAGAGCGTGTGCACCTCAATAAATGAGGAGGTTTGTCACGGTATCCCTTCGGAGGACATAGTTTTAAAAGATGGTGACATAATAAATGTCGACTGTTCCACAATCTTAAACGGATATTTTTCCGATTCATCGAGAATGTATATGATAGGAAATGTCAGTGAGGATAAACAAAAACTTGTCTGTGTGACAAAAGAGGCTGTTGAGAAAGGTCTTGCTGAGGTTAAGCCTTGGGGATATATGGGAGATATGAGTCAGGCTGTTCATGATCATGCCGCTGCAAACGGATATACCGTTGTAAGAGAGATTGGTGGACATGGAGTAGGCCTTGAATTCCACGAGGAACCGTGGGTTGGCTACAACGGAAAGAGAGGAACCGGAATGCTTCTCGTCCCGGGAATGATCTTCACAATCGAGCCGATGGTAAATATGGGAAAACAGCCTATATATATCGATGATGACAATGGATGGACTGTATATACCGAGGATGGTCTTCCTTCAGCACAGTGGGAGATTATGGTCCTGGTTACGGAGACAGGCCATGAGGTACTTTGCTATTAATAAATTTATGTGATATATTATCTCAGTATCAATAATTCGGAGGAATAAATACGATGAAAAAAATGGAAGATTATGTGAGAACAATACCGGATTTTCCGGAACCTGGTATCATGTTCAGAGATGTTACCAGCGTCCTTCAGGACCCGGATGGTTTGAAGCTTGCTATTGACTCCATGGCAGCACTTCTCGACGGAGTGGATGTAGATGTTATAGCCGGAGCAGAGTCCAGAGGATTTATCTTTGGAGCACCGATTGCATACAAGCTCGGAAAACCTTTTGTACTTGTAAGAAAGAAAGGAAAACTTCCTTGCGAGACTGTATCCGAAAAATACGATCTGGAATATGGCTCGGCTGAGATAGAGATGCACAAAGATGCAATAAAGCCGGGACAGAAGGTGGTTCTCGTGGACGATCTCATAGCTACCGGAGGAACAATCGAAGCCAGCATACATCTTGTTGAGAAGCTCGGCGGAGAGGTAGTGAAGGTTATCTTCCTCATGGAACTAGCGGGACTTAAAGGCCGCGACAGACTTAAGGGATATGATGTTGCATCTGTCATAACATACGACGGAAAATAAATACAGACATTCAATTAAAATTGAAGCGACAAATAAAAGGCTTCGCCGAAGAGTGATAAACACTCATGGCGAAGCTTTTCTATTGGGTTTCAGGCCTCAAACGCTCATTACCAAACGTTGTTGTTATCCGGCATTCTTGTTAGTGTGTAAAGCATCTTTCCAAAGTATAGGATTGAAAAGAATAAGTATAGGGAAGAGTTCAAGTCTTCCTGCAAGCATATCAAACATCATGACATATTTTGCAAGCGGACTGAATATCGAGAAATTGCAGGTCGGTCCTACAAGTTCAAGTCCGGGTCCGATATTGTTTATTGTTGCCGCTATCGCGGTAAAGTTTGTGGTCAGATCGTAGTTGTCCAAAGACACGAGAAACAGTGATGCAATGAAAATACAAAAGAATGTAATAAGGTAAACATTGCATGAACGAACCACATCATGTTCGATAGGCTTTCCGTCTATCTTTATTTTCCTTATGCTCTTAGGATGAATATAAGAGTGAAGCTCTTTCTTAATCGTCTTTAAGGCAATAAGAAAACGTGAGACCTTGATTCCGCCACCTGTGCTGCCAGCGCAGGCTCCGCAGAACATCAACAGTACAAGTACGGTTTTTGCTGTCGAATTCCACATGTTAAAATCTGCGGTTGAAAAACCGGTTGTTGTAATGATACTTCCAACCTGGAAAGCAGAGTCTATAAGCGCTTCCTTAGCTGAAGGATAAAGATCTATTATATTTATAAATATCAAACCGATAGATACAAGTATTACAAGCAGATAGTAACGAACTTCCTCAATTTTGAAAAAGTCTTTTATCTTTCCGGTAATTATAAAAAAGTAAGCGTTGAAGTTTACACCAAAAAGCATCATAAAGACTGTTACTATTACTTTTACGGCATCATTGTATGAGGTGATGCTGTCATTTTTTATTCCAAATCCACCGGTTCCCGCAGTAGCGAATGCGGTGTTCATTGAATCAAACACGGACATTCCGGCAAAGATGAGCAGGATAAACTCTATGAAGGTTAAAACAAAATATATTCCGTAGAGGAACTGAGCAGTCTGACGCATCTTTGGAACAAGCTTTCCGACAGAAGGTCCCGGGCTTTCCGCTTTCATAAGGTTCATGGACGAGCCGCCTGTCATGGAGAGGATGGTAAGAAGGAAAACAAGTACACCCATTCCACCTATCCAGTGTGTAAAACTTCTCCATGTAAGAGATGCATGGGAGAGCGATTCAACATCGGAAAGAATGCTGGCTCCGGTCGTTGTAAAACCTGAAATTGTCTCAAAGAGCGCATCCGTAAAAGATGGAATCTCGCCGGTGATAACAAAAGGAATACAACCTATTATACTTAGTATTATCCAGGAGAGTGCGGTAGTAACGCAGCCTTCCTTGAGATAAAAAACCATGCTGACAGGCTTTTTTCTTGTTATCAAAAAACCAAGTAAAGCTGAGGCAACACCGACTGAAAGGAAAGTAAAGGCTTCCTTTTCGCCGTATATGATGCCGGTCACCATCGGAAGAAGGAAGAGCAATCCTTCTATCATCATTACGTGACCTAAGATGTAACGTATAATTGATTTGTTCATGGAAAGCTCCTTAATTCAGTATGTCTCTCAAACGGTTAAAGCCTGTATGTGATGTGACTATCATAACGGTGTCACCCGGAAGGAGCATATCATTTCCACCAGGGATGATGATATTTCCGTTACGATTGATAAAGGCTACAAGCACGTTGTCTTTTATGGAAAGTTCTTTAAAAGGTATATTTGTAAGTCCCTGATCTTCCCAGACTATAAACTCGATTGCCTCCGCTCTTGAGTCGAACATAGGGCAGAGCGTCTCAATGGAATTGCTGTCTATTGAATTGTTTTTCGCTCTGACATAGGCAAGAATAGACTGTGCCGTAATATATCTCGGATAGATAACACTTCCGAGATGGAGGTCTGAGATGACATCCTTGAAATTAATTCTGTTTATTTTTGTTATGACTTTTGCATTTGAGTGTTTTCTCGCATGGAGCGTAAGGAGAATGTTCTCCTCATCTATTCCAGTGAGAGGGATGAAAGAATCTGCATTTGCGAGATCTTCCTCGTCAAGAAGTTCCTGATCTGTACCGTCACCGTTTATAATCGTCGCCTTTGGTAACAGAATGCTGAGTTCTTCACATCTTTCTTTATTCATTTCGATAATCTTGACTTCGATACCCATATCGAGCAACAGTTTACCAAGGTAATATGCTGCTTTTCCGCCACCAATGATAAGTGAATTTCTCACATGGTTTGTCGCAAAACCGATTTCCTTAAAGAAACTTCTTATTGCAAGTCTTGAAGCAACGAAAGATATGTTATCGCCTGCTTTTGTGACAAAATTTCCGTTTGGAATAAAGAACTCATCATCTCTCTCGATTCCGCAGATGAGGTAGCTCGACTTGGTTTTCTGTCCGAGCTCGGCTATGGAGAGATTGTTCATGATGTTTCCTTCCGGAATCTGAAATTTTACCATCTCGGCCTGTCCGTGAGCAAATGAGTTTACCTCAAGGGCATTCGGAAGATAGAGAATACGTGAAGCCTCAACAGCCGCCTCAAGCTCAGGATTTATAATCATTGCAAGTCCAAGTTTGTCCTTGAGATAGTTCACCTCCGAATTGTAGTCCGGAGTGCGGACTCTTGCGATTGTAGAGCATTCGCTGACTCTTTTTCCGACTGTACAGCAGAGGAGGTTTAGCTCGTCCGACTCGGTTACGGCTATGATAAGATCCGCATCCTGAACGCCTGCCTCCATGAGCACACTGTAGCTTGCACCGTTTCCTACAATACCCATGATATCGTACTGCTCGGAAAGCTCTTTGATCTTCTCGGCATTTTTCTCGACGATTGTGATGTCATGACCTTCCGCGGAAAGCTTCTCGACAAGAGTCTGTCCGACTTTACCGCAACCTACGATAATTATGTGAAGTCCGGTTTTCTTTTCGCGTTCTTCCCTATTAAAAATCTTTAGCATAATAATCTCCGTAATATTTTGTTTAAAAATTCGCACAAAAAACTATCTTATACTATAACACGTAAAAAAATAAAATTACACCCATTTTTTATGTTATACTTTTTTGGTAAAACAAGCAAACAATCAGTAGGAGAGTGGGCATATGAACTATGATTTTACAAGTATATTAAAAAGAGAAGGAAAAGATGCAATCGCATACGATTCCATAGGTAAGGTAAAAATGGCACCCGATGCACCTAAGGAGGGCTATGATGTTATCCCAATGTGGGTCGCTGACATGAATTTTCCGGTGCTTCCGACAATACAGGAAGCTATGATAAACAGAATAAAAGAACCTCATTTCGGATATTTCAATCCGAGGGATGAGTATTTTGAATCGATTATAGACTGGCAAAGAAAGAGAAACAATGTGACGGATCTTAAACCTGAACATATAGGCTATGAGAACGGAGTTTTGGGCGGAGTAATAAGTGCGCTTAACGTTTTGGCATCGAAGGGTGACAAGATACTGATTCACACACCTACATATATAGGTTTTACCATGGCTCTTGAAAACAATGGTTACGACCTTGTTCACAGCGCACTTAAAAGAGATGACAAGGGTGTATGGAGAATGGATTTTTGTGACATGGAGGATAAGATAAAAAAATGTAAGATTCATGCGGCGGTATTCTGTTCACCTCATAACCCGTGCGGAAGAGTGTGGGAGCGCTGGGAGATAGAAAAAGCGATGGAACTCTTCAAAAAATATGATGTGTTTGTTGTGTCGGATGAGATATGGTCAGACATCCTTGTGGACGGACACAAACATATCCCTACACAGTCGGTTTCAGAAGATGCAAGAAACAGAACGGCGGCTATGTATGCACCGTCAAAGACATTTAACCTGGCAGGTCTTGTCGGAAGTTATCATATCGTATACAACTCCTGGCTCAGGGAACGTATGGAGAAGGAATCATCACTTCCTCATTATAATGAGATGAATGTTCTTTCTATGTATGCGCTTATAGGAGCATACAAACCGGAGGGACATATCTGGACGGATGAGCTCTGCGAGACGATAACTAAAAATGTGGATTATGCATGCAATTTTATAAACGAAAGATTTGATGGGATTGAGGTTGCAAGACCGGAGGGAACATATATGCTTTTTGCGGATTGCACAAGATGGTGCCAAGAGCACGGCAAAACCATTGATGAACTCGAGAAAGCCCTATGGGATGTCGGAGTGGCTGTTCAGGACGGAAGAATGTTCAACGGAGAATGCCATGTGAGAATGAATCTTGCGCTTCCTTATACAAAGATAGTGGAGGCATTCGACAGGATGGACAGATATGTTTTCAATCCAATAAATCAGTAATAATACGGTTGAAGAGTGCAAAATATTAGTGTATAACAG
>JAILHT010000088.1 GCA_024695665.1 Lachnospiraceae bacterium | reverse complement strand
TGTATCTGCCGCGATCATCTTAGCCTTGGCGATAAGAGAATCATTGATCCTCTCTATCATCGCATTAAGAATATCTTCCTTGGACTTAAAGTGATAATACAGTGTCCCCCTTGCAATTCCTACTCTGTCCAAAATATCGTTTGTACTCGTCTTGTCATATCCTTTTGTAACAAAGAGCTCCTCTGCAGCATCAAGGATCTCATTACGTCTTTCAATCGCTTCTTTTACAACTCTCATATAATCTTCATCACCTGAATAAAATTTAATCGACTGACTGTCGGTCTATAATATAAATAACACCACATCTTTTATATATTGTCAAGAGCTATTATCCTCGCATCTGCATACGGATACATATGAAACCTCTATTTCTTTAGTCGAAAATCAAACAAAAGCTTGTGAATACCCAAGAAACTCTTTCGGTTTTTGGTCCGGCAGGATGGATACCCTCAAGGAGGTTTTAAACGATTTCAAGTCATATCAAAAGAATCTTCTACCGTCAGTTTTTGAGCAGTTCTCAGCGCGCTTTTCGGATAAAAAGAAAACCTCGCAAACGCAGTGTTTACGAGGTTTTTCGTTGCTTTTGATAAATAAACCCATTCGGGATAGATTATCTCTTTGAGAACTGTGGTGCACGACGTGCAGCTTTGAGACCGTATTTCTTTCTCTCTTTCATACGTGGATCTCTTGTGAGGAATCCAGCACTCTTGAGAGCCGGTCTGTAATCATTGTCTACGTTAAGGAGGGCACGTGCGATACCATGTCTGATGGCTCCTGCCTGTCCTGTGTATCCGCCACCTTTAACATTTACAAGAACGTCGAACTTGTCAGCGTTTCCTGTGAGTACGAGTGGCTGGCGAACGATAACCTTGAGTGTCTCAAGTCCGAAATACTCATCGATATCTCTCTTGTTTACTGTAACTTTTCCTGTTCCCGGAACTAAGTATACTCTTGCAACAGATGATTTTCTTCTTCCTGTTCCGTAATATCTTGAATCAGCCAATGTGATTTACCTCCTCTAATTAAAATGTTAAAACTTCCGGCTTCTGAGCAGCATGCTTATGCTCTGCACCTGCATATACAAAAAGCTTTGTATACATCTCTCTTCCGAGAGGTCCCTTTGGAAGCATTCCCTTAACTGCATGCTCGATAACTCTTTCCGGATGCTTATCCATCATCTCACGAAGAGTTGTCTCTTTCATTCCGCCTACATAGTCTGAATGATGATAGTAAATCTTCTGGTCAAGCTTCTTTCCTGTAACCTTTACCTTCTCAGCGTTAACTACGATAACGTAATCTCCTGTGTCGATATGTGGTGTGAATGTCGGCTTGTTCTTTCCTCTTAATACTTTAGCAACCTCTGATGAGAGACGACCTAATGTCATTCCATCAGCGTCAACTACATACCATTTTCTATCGATAGTAGCAGGACTAGCCATAAATGTTTTGTTCATTGGTATTCCTCCTTGTAACTTTCAAAATCATGCGGTTTTAAAAGACCTCGTATGTCCGGACGCTGCCTTTTATTCAAACCGAAATCTATAAAGTTCAAATGCTTGCCGGGGCTTTGGCTTGCATTTTTACACTAAACAGCCTTTGTATTATACGACACACTCCCACGTGTGTCAATTCATTTTCTCTTTATTCATGAGAGTTTTTGGCAAAGTCTTTATCGATTCGCCTTATCCCGGTTTGTCAAAACTGCAGGAAGCCTCTCATTTATTCCCTTTATCAGACTTTCCGCAAAGTTCGCTATCTCATCCACGGACTCTGTCATTCCGCCATCGAGCCATCTTTTTAGGATTCCGTTGCTTCCCTCTGCGACAAAATAATACAACCATTCTCTTCCTTTGTCATCCAGATTCACAAACAGTTCCTTTATGGTCTGCATATTGTCACCGTAGCAAAGTTCAAACAACCTCTTCCTGAATCTCGTATCAGACGCTTCATCGAAGGTCATTCTGTAAAACTGCTCATTCTCTTTCACATCCTCCAGTATCACCTTAAAAATCTGATCAAATCTGCTTGTGCCTATCGCATCTATTTTATTCTGAAGATTAACAAGAAGCTCCTCCTCAAGTTTTGTCATAAGATCAAACGGGTTGTCATAATATTTGTAAAAGGTAGCTCTGTTTATCTCTGCAAACTCACAAATTTCCTTTACTGTAATTTTTTCTAGGGGTTTTTCTTTCAGAAGTTTAAGAAAAACTTTTTTTATCATCATTTTTGTATATCTTGTCCTGGCATCCATTTCTTAAACACTTTCCTTTCATATGTCTATCAAATAACATATTTCTTATATTTGCTTATTGTCAAACGTTATTCAACATGTGTTTAATAAATATCACGATGACACACAATTAGTCAACAAAAATTTGCAAAGGGAATAAAAAGGTAATAAAAATGAGTATTAAAATCGTTACTGATACAGCCTGTGATATTTCACTTGAGGACGCCAAGAAACTTTCATTGAAGCTTCTTCCTTTAAAAATAACTTTTGGCGATGAAGAATTCCTCGATGGTTTTACTATGTCACATGACGAATTCTTTGAAAAGTTGATTGAGACCGATGTTTTTCCAAAGACAAGCCAGGTATCTCCTTCCGATTATGAGGAGGCTTTTAAAGAAGCTTTAAGTGACCCGGATGTCACAGATGTTTTGTGTATTACCGTCTCTTCAAAACTCTCAGGGTGCTTCCAGAGCGCAAATATAGCCGCCTCTGAATTTGACGGTAAAGTACATGTTGTAGACTCCATTACTGTCTGCATCGGTCAGCGTCTTCTCATCGAGCTTGCCTGTGGGTTGCGCGATGAAGGTATGAACATAGATCAGATTGAAGCCATTTTAAACAAAAAGAAAAATGATATAAAGGTGATTGCACTCTTGGATACATTAGAGTATCTCAAAAAGGGTGGTCGTATCTCATCGGCAGTCGCTTTTGCCGGAAATCTTCTCTCGATAAAACCTGTTATCGCAATTGAGAACGGGGAAGTTGTACTGTTAGGTAAAGCAAGAGGGTCCAAGGCTGGGAACAACAAACTCAATGAATATGTCGAAAATGCCGGAGGAATCGACTTTTCCTTCCCTGTATGTCTCGCCTTCAGCGGTCTTGATGATGCACTGTTGAGCAAATATGTTGAAGATTCAAAACCTATTTATGCCGCTTACCATGAGCCGCTCAGAAGATATAAAATAGGCTGCGCTATTGGATCCCACGCAGGTCCCGGTGCAATAGCCACAGCCTTCTTTAAACTATAAGTATTCTATTCCTATCATCGTAAGTCCTTTTGCAGGTGCCGTAGGTCCGGCGTAAACCCTATCGCGTCTGGCCAATATTATCGGCATCTGCTCGGGCTCAATATCTCCCATTCCGACTTGCATCAAGGTTCCTGCAATTATTCTTACCATATTGTATAAAAATCCCGATCCTGTCAGGCGGATTTTTATTATGTCATCTTCTTTTTTCACGGAAACGCTGTACAAAAATCTGACTTTCGAAAGTCCCACTTCGGCATGAGAGGAACAAAAACTGGTAAAATCATGTTTTCCGACAAGATATGAACCTGCTTTTCTCATCTTCTCCACATCGAGATCTCTGTAGCAAAAATGAGTATCCCTTCTTCTTGTAGGATCAGGAAACTCCCTGTTCAAAATCCTGTACTCATATGTTTTCCTGCTCTCGCATTTTCTCGGGTGAAAATCTCCTTTTACCTCACAGGAATCGACCACCACTATATCCTCAGGCAGTCTCTGGTTCATAGCATATGATATTTTCTCCGCGGGCATCCTGTGATTCGTGTCAAATACGGCAACATTGCCGAGAGAATGCACTCCGGCATCGGTTCTGCTAGCGCCTATCACCTCTATTTTTTCCCCGAGAAGTTCACTTAGGTTTTTGTTCAAAACCTCCTCTATCGATATTCCGTTCGGCTGTACCTGCCAGCCGTGATAATCCGTGCCGTCATAGGCAACAACAAGTTTTACTCTTTTCATATTTACAAATTGTATATTCTAAGAACTATAACCACTGCCAAAAATACAAAAGTCAGCAGATATGCTCTTGCATCATTTCCTGAATATTTGAGCGGTTTCATCTTGGTACGGCCTTTTCCGCCGGTATAACATCTGGCCTCCATCGCCATTGCGAGATCGTCTGCTCTCCTGAACGCCGACACAAACAATGGGACAAGCAAAGGTACCATGTTTTTCGCCTTCTTTATTATTCCTCCGGTCTCAAAATCCGCACCTCTTGCCATCTGCGCTTTCATTATAAGATCCGTCTCCTCTATGAGAATAGGGATAAAACGGAGCGCTATAGACATCATCATCGCTATCGCGTGAACAGGTACTCCTATAACAGATAACGGCATAAGTCCCTTTTCAAGTCCGTCGGTGAGCTGATTCGGCGTGGTTGTAAGTGTCATAACCGAGGTTCCCACTATGAGATAACTCAGTCTTATGAGCATAAATATGGCAGTCTTTACTCCCTCAGGATACATCTTGAGCGGTCCGAGCGTGAATATCGGAGTCTCCCCTGGTGTCAGAAATAGATTGAACAATGCTGTTATGATCATAAGGATCATTATTGCCTTAAGGCCTTTTACCATGTACAAAAATGGTACTTTTGAGAGTTTTATGGATAGAGCCAAAAAGGCTGTTATAACCAAAAAACCTACCGGTCCTTTAAACAAAAACAAACTTACTATATATACAAGTGTTCCGACCAACTTTACTCTCGGGTCCAATTTGTGTATTACGGAATCCGCCGGATAATATTGTCCTAATGTAATATCTCTTAACATAATGCTTTAAGTATACTCCTTTTGGCTTCCTCTACTGTTGTGGCTTCCGTATCCACATCTATTCCTCTCTCCTTGAGTTCATGCATCAGATATGTCACCTGCGGTGCGGCAAGACCTGCTGCCTCAAGTTCCTTATAATGTTTAAAAACTTCTGACGGACAGTCGTCAAACATAACACTGCCGTCGTTCATAACAATTATTCTCTGCACATATTTCGCGACATCTTCCATGCTGTGAGAAACCAACACAATCGTGATGTTCTTCTCGTCATGCATCTTAGAGATAAGATCCAATATCTCGTCTCTGCCTTTAGGATCAAGACCTGCCGTAGGCTCATCGAGAATGATCATCTCCGGTCGCATCGCAAGAACACCCGCTATAGCAACTCGTCTCTTCTGTCCTCCGGAGAGGTCAAACGGTGACTGATAATAGAGCGACTCATCGAGTCCCACCATCTTTAATGCCTCAAATGCTCTTAGTCCTGCCTCGTCTTTTGTGAGTCCCTGATTCTTCGGGCCAAAACTTACATCGTCAAATATTGTGGTCTCAAAAAGCTGGTGCTCCGGATATTGGAAGACAAGACCGACCTTGGTTCTTAAATTCCTCAGGTCAAAATCCTCGTCGTAGATATCCTGTCCGTTAAAATATATCGCACCGGAAGTTGCCTTCACAAGTCCGTTCATATGCTGTATGAGCGTGGATTTTCCCGAACCGGTATGTCCTATGATACCGATAAACTGACCGTCTTCTATCTGGATATTGATATCCTTCAAAGCCTGTATCTCATATGCGGTTCCACTGCTGTATGTATAATTTACATGATCTAAGATAATCGACATAATGCCTCTGTAAGTTCCTCTCTGGTAAGTATTCCATCAGGTATATCAAGTCCGCTTTTTTTGAGTTCATATGCTAAAAGCGTAATCTGCGGAACGTCAAGTCTGTGCTCCTTGAGTTCCTCCACCCTGGTGAATATCTCTCTCGGTGTTCCGTCCATGACAACTTTTCCGGAGTCCATGACAAACACTCTGTCCGCGTCCACCACTTCCTCCATGTAGTGCGTGATCAAAATAACGGTTACACCTTTTTTTCTGTTGAGTTCATGAACGGCTTCGAGCACTTCCTTTCGCCCGTTCGGGTCGAGCATTGCCGTAGGTTCGTCAAGAATGATGCATTTTGGCTGCATAGCCATTACGCCGGCTATGGCCACCCTCTGCTTCTGGCCTCCGGAGAGTTTATTTGGAGAGTGATTTCTGTATTTTAACATACCGACGGATTTTAGGCTTTCTTCCACTCTTCTCCATATCTCGTCCGGCTCCACTCCTATGTTTTCCGGTCCGAATCCGACGTCCTCCTCAACCACACTCGCCACAATCTGGTTGTCAGGATTCTGAAACACCATTCCGGCTTCACGTCTTATCGGATATGTGAATATAGGATTTGAAATATCCTTACCGTCCACCCACATCGTTCCCTCGGTGGGCTTTAGAAGCACATTTACATGCTTGGCGAAGGTGGATTTTCCGGAACCGTTATGCCCCAAAACAGCCACAAACGATCCTTCCTCTATATCTATATTCACATGATCCAAGGCAGTCTGGATCATCTCCACATTGCCTTCCTCGTCTCTTCTTATATATTCATGTACAAGCTCTTTTGCTTTTACTATACTCATAACTTATTCTCTAAATCCTATTTCCATTTAAGGTGATGCAGTTCTCCCGCAAGCTTCATGGACTCAAATCCATTTTGCCTTAACGCTTCATACAACACTATTGCGACCGAGTTTGACAGGTTGAGAGATCTTGTCTCCCCGATCATCGGAATCCTTATACACTCATCCGGATGCTCTATGAGAATCTCCTCCGGTATACCCGCGCTCTCTTTTCCGAACATTATATAACAGTCATCCTCATACTTCACGTCGGTATAGACGTGTTTACCCTTTGTCGTCGCCATATATATCTTGGCGTTTGGATTTCTTTCAAGGAAATCATTCCAGTCTATATATCTCGTGACATCCAAATGCGACCAGTAATCCATACCGGCCCTCTTCAAATTTTTTTCGTTAAGCCTGAATCCCAACGGTTCTATCAGATGGAGCCTGGTGCCCGTAGCCACACAGGTCCTTCCGATATTTCCCGTATTTGCCGGAATTTCAGGCTCATGTAAGACTATATTGAGCATTATTTTACCTTTCCGGCATTTAAATCATTCAAAAATACCTCTATACGATCAAGCGCTTCCCTCAAATCATCGAGAGAGTATGCATAGGAGATTCTCAAAAATCCTTCGCCGCATCTTCCGAACGCGGTTCCCGGAACCACGGCAACCTTTGCGGTGCGAAGAAGCTTCTCCGCAAATTCGTCGGAAGTCATATTGAGATGTTTTATACAAGGGAATACATAGAATGCACCCTTTGCCTCAAAAGTAGGCAATCCCATTTTGTTCAGTCTGTGAAGCAGGTAACGTCTTCTTCCGTCATACTCTTCACGCATGGTCTCAACGTCTCCGTCTCCGTTTTTAAGTGCCTCTACCGCAGCATATTGGCTGGTAGTAGGCGCACACATTATGGCAAACTGGTGAATCTTTATCATCTGACTTATGATTTCCTTCGGTCCGCATGCGTATCCGAGTCTCCATCCTGTCATAGCATATGCCTTGGAGAATCCGTTTATCGTGATTGTTCTCTCCTGCATTCCCGGTATGGTTGCAACCGGTACGTGCTTCTCCTCACCGTAGGTGAGCTCCGAATATATCTCGTCACTGAGCACGAAAATGTCATGATCTATAACTACCTTTGCTATCGCTTCAAGATCGGTTTTTGACATTATCGAACCAGTAGGATTGTTCGGGAACGGCAAAATCAATATCTTTGTCTTCTCGGTTATCGCATTCTCGAGCTGTTCTGCAGTAAGTCTGAACTCATTCTCTTCCTTGAGTTCGATTATGACAGGCTTTCCTCCCGCAAGGATTGCGCACGGTTCGTACGAGACATAGCTCGGCTGAGGGATCAAAACTTCATCCCCGGGATCCAGCATTGCTCTGAGTGCCACATCTATAGCCTCACTACCTCCGACCGTAACTATCGTCTCACTGTTGTAATCATATTTGAGATTGTATTTTCTCTCGAGATAATTGCATATCTCAACCTTAAGTTCTTTTAGACCTGCATTTGATGTATAAAAGGTTCTTCCCTTTTCAAGAGAATATATTCCCTCGTCTCTTATGTGCCACGGTGTGTCAAAATCCGGTTCGCCTACACCGAGGGATATGGCATCTTCCATCTCGCTTACAATATCGAAAAACTTACGAATTCCGGATGGCTGAATCTCTACTATTTGTTTTGATAACGGATTTCTCATGGTACAATCTTCATCCTTTCATCTTTTGTAGGCTCCCCCATCACAGTTCCGTGATCTTTGTATTTCTTTAATATGAAGTTTGTCTTTGTTGACAATACAGTCTCAAGCGGAGAGAGCTTGTCCGATACGAAGCTTGATACTTCTCTCAAAGTCTTTCCGCTCAAAGTTACCATAAAATCAAATCCTCCGGAGATAAGATAAACCGAATCCACCTCAGGATAGTTTACGATTCTCTCCGCAAACTTATCGAATCCCATTCCTCTCTGCGGAGTCACGCGGACCTCAATAAGCGCGGTTACTCTCTCAACACCGGCCTTCTCCCAATTTATCAAGGTGTGATATCCACAGATGATATGCTCGCTCTCCATGGCTTCAAGCTCATTCATTACAGTGATTTTGTCAACACCCAAGATTATGGCCAGCTCTTCCAAATCTATTCTGCTGTTCTTTTCAATGAAGGTCAAAATTTTCTCTCTCATTTTTCTATCCTCTCAATTTTTTTTAAATCGGGCACCATAGTCCCTGCGCATCAAAAGCTTAACGTTTATTTCAATCGGAGTTTGTGGTCCCTTCTAAAACAAACAACTGATCGCTTTTCGCAGGCTCCAAAAAACGTCTCTCTTCTCCGTTTATTATCACTCTGTCGTTTGAGGCTGTGGTTCTTCCTATAACCTCCGCCTCTATTCCTGCTGCCAGAAGCTCGTCCTTTAAAGCCACTCCGTTCTCGCAGGCAAACAGGATGACTCCTTGGGAAAAAAGCTCATAAGGATTGATATCAAAAAATTCAGATATCTCTATGGTCTCCTGCCTAAACAGTATTTTTCTCATCTCAATTTCAAGTCCGACACAAGATCCCGTTGCCATCTCCCACAGCGCGCCAAAGATTCCTCCCTGTCCGCCGTCATGCATTGGGTAAGCATCAGACTTCCCCGCGACTGCGACCGCCGCTTTTACATATTTGTATTTTTCAAGCGTCATCGCACTCTCGACAAATTTTTCCGGAAATCTCTCCTTTAGTTTGCTCTCATGCTGTGCTGCAATTATGGCTGTTCCGGCCGCACCCGCATATCCGGACATAACTATATCCATCCCCGGCTTGATTTCTTTTTGACTATATATTTCTCTTCCTATGGCATTCACTGAAATCACAGGCTCGTTTACAGCCTCGCTCACCTGTGTATGTCCACCGATGATCGCCAGATTTAATTTTTCACACTCCTCGCCAAAAGCGCTCATTATGCCTTTAAGCTTTATCTCTCTGAGTTTTTTTGGCATGGTTATCATAAGACTGACACCTATCGGCTCTCCACCCGATGCAAGTATATTGTTTACGGCTCCGGCAAGCGCCCATTTCGCAGTCTGCTCTCCTTTACCGATAAATGTGGAACTGGCAGAGAGAATATTCCCTCCGCCAAAAAAATCACTTTTTATCGCTGAAGCATCCCTTCCCGTAGACGGTTTTTTTGCCAATCTCTCATTTGCCGTCGGAAGATATATCTCTATCGATCTTTTATATACTTTTTCTTCTGCCTTCCCGACTTTCATTATTATATCAAACTATCCTTTTCTTCTGTCGTAAATCGGATTTGAATAAAACTTTGTCTTCTCATAATACAACATATCGTCTGCAATGTCCGTAAGTTTTCTGATATCGCATCCGATGTTTTCTCTCACCGAAGCGTAACCTACCGACACGGAAAAATCAAATTCCTTATTCTTATCATTCTTAAGACAGATACTCTTGATCTTGTCCGCTATATCTTTTGCAGACTCATCTGTCTCAGTGACAGCTAGATACTCGTCGCCTCCGACCCTGAAGACGTTTCCTTTCTTATCGAAGGCTCTCTCTATCGCATCATGAACTCCTTTTATGTAAGAGTCCCCCGCTTCCGTTCCGAGTTTTGTATTGACTTCCTTGAGTTCATTGAGATCGACAACAAATACTGCCATATTCTCAATCTTCTTGCCATCGTATCTCATAAAGATATCTTCTCTGAGCAGTTTTCTGTCGCTGAAGTCCACGACATGCTCTGCCTTTAATTCTCTCTCGAAAGCCTCTATCTCCTTCTTCTCTTCATCTATATCATGAAGTGTGAATACTATCTGTTCAGGCAGACCATCACTGCCTTTTTTAAGGCACATGAAACGACCTCTCATCCATCCTTTTTCGACATCCCTGAACTCAGCCGTAAGAATGTCCCTTCCACTCAACCTTCCACGAAGCGAGTGCATATTTGTGAATATCCTAAAAAGTCTCTCATCCTCCTCTACGATATGCTCCGACATATCCCAGAGAATATCATCAAGCTTGTCAGGAGTATATTCCTTTCTGCTGTCTTTTGATACATAGGTGAGCTTGTTCTCCTTGTAATCTATCAAGATGATAAGCTCATATATCGCATTCATGGACTTGATAAGACGAATCTGATTTTGAAGTATCTGCTCATCATCATATTTTTCCATAAAATAGCGCTGCATAAATCTGCATATGGCAAGTCCCGTGATAAACATGATAAGCATCTCAATCGTACATCCGCTCAGATAACTTATAAACCAGACAATAGGTTCATCGTAATCAATTCTTACATGGGCGTGATATTCCGCGATGTTCCATGTCGATATGAACATCATTATGTAAGTCCATATGCAGGCTATTATATAAAGGTTCTGGTCTATGAAAACCAGACTTAAAAGCGGCACAAAATAGAACATCATATATATTCCAAGCTTGTTCGCCGCCAGATATACCAATACCATATCAATTGCAACAAACCCGATAATGCTGGCCACAATCGACGTCGGCCATCTCTTTATCATAAATGTGTCTACAATGGCTATTATGAGATTCAGACAAAACAATGCTCCTAAACTGAAATAAGAAATCTCAGTCCACAAGCCTATCAAATTGCAGAAAAATAAAATCGGCGCCGCGATAAGACAGATCCATATAACATGGTTCATGGTCCGATTCATTCTTATTCTGTTATTTTTCATAAACTCACTGTATGTCATGGTAACCTCTGTGTGTATTTATAATATTTATCATTATACTATAAAAAAGCCGGAATGCATTTAATTTATTGCATTCCGACGTTTTTTTAATCATTGTGCCCTTACTGGTTTTCTGCCGGTGTCGTCTGTGCTGCCGCTGCCGCATCCGCAGCTGCCTGTGCTGCAGCAGCCTCAGCTGCCGCTGCTGCTGCCGCTGCTGCCGCATCTATTGATCCCTGAGCTGATGCGGTATCTCCTGCTGCAAGTGAAGCAGCTACCGCTCTTATCGTGCCCTCGTCATTTGTCGCTATTGCGGCTGCTATCTGAGCTGCCGCAGTCGGATCAGCAGTTGCTGTTCCCACCGAGATAATCTTGTTTGAAGCTCTGTATGTACTTGAATTGAAAAGTTCACGGCTCACTTCCTCGCCGTCAACGGTTACTACTTTGTAAAGTTCTGCCGTATATCCTGTATGTGCCGACTGAGTCGTTGCCACATATCCTACAGCATCTGCCGTTGCCTGGAAAGTCACACCTGCATCTGTCTGACTTGTTGTCACACTCTCAAAGGAAACAACTCTGTTTTCATCCCTTGTCTCCTCACCGTAGATATTGAAGTAGATGATTCCGCCGCTGGTATAACCTTCTATATATATCGGTGCATCAGTGTTGTTGGTGAACTTCATATCCTTGTATGTTCCGGCTATTGCAGCATCTGCGGATGGTTTAACATAAGATACTATCATAGAATGCTCATGTCTCTCATCGACCTGAAGCTCAGCTCGTATTACCGCATTGTAAAGTGTTGTGGATACCTGACAGATTCCTCCTCCGTATGTCTGTACCGTTGTTCCATTCTCATAGGAACCTGCAAGCTCATATCCGTTTTCCGCATCAAACGGACTTACAGTCTCATATACCGAAAACTGATCGCCCGGATAGATTACTGTTCCGTTTATTTTCTCCGCACCGTTCTGTACGTTTTTATATCTTCCCGCAGCCGATGAACTGAAGTCTGTAGAGTATGATCCGAGAAGATCTTTTACTTTTGAGAGTTCCTCTGCTGTTCCCTGTGGCTCCTCCACTGTCTCTGACAATGTGACGCTTCCTGAGGTCTTGCTCCATCCGTTCTCGATATAATCTATAACCGCAGCAACGGATTCCGAATAATTCACAGCGACTCCGTTCTGTCCCTCGACAACCGTAAATACGCCGTCCTCTCTCTTTAATGTGCTGTCAATCGCCTCTGTGGTGAGAGATTCCTCGTTTTCTGATATCGCCGTTGTGATAAGATTCTCATTCAAAGTAAAGCACAATTCATAATACTTCGGTGAATTCTCAAGATCTTTTTTTGCGAGATATCTTGTGAGAAGCGATCCGCTCTTTCCAAGTGTGAGTGCTTCCTTCACTACATCCGTATCTGCTACCGTGAGTCCTAAGTCTCCGGCTGTCACGGTGACGCTTCCGGCTGATGTTGCAAGTGTTATCTCCGTCTGTGAAAGCGACTCCACTATGCCATCTATAGCGTCGTATGCCTGCTCCTCTGTCATTCCGCTGACATCAACATTTTCTATATATACTGTGGACGGTATGGTATCTTCGCTCGTCTCTGAAGCAAAAACACTATCCATTCCGGTCACTCCGATTGCGCATAGTGCAAATACCATTATCGGTAATAAAAATTTTTTCATGATTCCTCCTGTTGGCTGTTCCCTTTGCTGCATTTATCCCAATAGAAGTTCCGCTCAAATCCGGATAAATACGCCCCCTCGAAATACAATCGCTATTTTAACACAGTTGTCAACTTTTTCAAATTGCGATTTTAACGAATATAATTGACATATCCCAAACCTTTTTTGTATATTTTATGATGTAGTTTTTACACAGGTACAAAGGAGAAAAAAATGCTACAGTTTTTCAATTCAAAAAGAAACAGAAAAATCGCCGGAATCATCATCGGTGTTCTCATATTTGCAATGGTTATAACAACGGTTATCTCCGCAGTTATATACTGATTGCGTCATAAGGAAAAAAACATATGAATTATCCGTTCCCATGTTTAGCGATTATTATGCTTATAATCGCAGTAATAACCATAAACAGAAAACGTTCCGATGCTAAACAGGCCGATTTGAACAAGACGTTCTTGGAGCGTGAGAACGAAGCGAATGCCACTAGAAGACAAGATATATCCGTTTTAAAATACATCAAGATTCCGGAGAGACTCACAGATCCCGAGAACGAAGTCCTTAAAGAACTATGTGCTGACGAGCTCAAAGAGCTAAAAAGACTCTCGGACGAAAAGCTTTTGAATCTCACTATATATTCAAACACGGATTTAAAACTTATGTACGGCCCGCAGAACCTCGACGATCTGAGTTTGTATGACAACAACTTCACTTCCTTTGAGGTCACTGTCACTTCACTTGCAAGAAAATGCATAGACAATGACATGGAAGGCGAGGCCATTCCTTATCTTGAATTTGCCATCGCTCACAAAACGACCGACAGTCAGATTTATGTTCTTCTTGGAAATGCTTACAAAAACAGAGGTCAGCTGGACAAAGTTCAGACCTTGATCGACGGTCTGGAAGGTCAGGAATTTCTCATGAAAAAAACAATCCTTGAGAAGCTCTCGCAGATTGTTTCATAATGTATTATTGATTTTTAAAAGGGCAAATCTTTTCGTTCTTGCATCAGCAGATTCTCGGAAGTCCTTCGCCCTGAAGAATATCAAGATTTCTCAAGCCGCCTATGGAAGTTTTGGAATAGAGCATTCCCTTCTCAGCGGCTTCATTTTTTTGTACGTAGCCGATCAGTGCCGCATCCTGTCCGTATTTTGAGGCTTTCATGATCTCAAGCGCCTTGTCGGCATACTTCGCATCAACTATGCATACCATCTTGCCTTCGTTACCCATATAGTACGGGTCGAGTCCCAAAAGTCCACAGAAATCCCTAACCTGCGGTGATACCGGAATCTTTTCGTCCTCGACAACAAAGGTGCTCTCACTTGCCTTCGCAAGTTCCTTCAAAACGGTTGCAAGGCCTCCTCTGGTTATATCTCTGAGTACATGTACATCGACTTTATTTTTAAGCAACGCGCCCACAATATCCGTCAAAGGTGCGTTGTCACTTTCAATGTCATTTGCAATGCTCATCCTGCTTCCCAATATGGTAGCATGATGCTCACCCATAGTTCCGGACACAAGTATGGCATCCCCGTCCTTAGCATCCTCCGCTGAAATCTCACGGTCGTAATCGAAAAATCCGACTCCGGCAGTATTTATGTAAAGGCCACCGTTTCCCTCTATAACCTTGGTGTCCCCGGCAACGATGATCACATTCGCTTCCCTTGCCGTCTCCGCCATGGAATGAACTATTCTCTTTAAGGTCTCTGTCTCAAGCCCTTCCTCAAGAATAAATCCACAAGTGATGTATTTTGGAATGGCGCCCCTTGAAAGCAGATCGTTTACGGTTCCGCAAATACAGAGTCTTCCGACATCCCCGCCGGGATACTCGAGCGGTGTCACAACAAAACTGTCTGTTGTCATCGCAATTCGTTTGCTTCCGTCGACCGCCGCTGCGTCCTCCATCCTGTTCAATATCTCATTGTCAAATTCATTTGCAAATATAGCTCCGATCAACTCTCCGGTTGTTTTTCCGCCGCTGCCGTGGGCCATTGTTATAACTTTTTCCATATGATTTCTACCTGTAATTTGCTATCCATGTATGACAGCAACCCTCCTCGGAAACCATGCATGCTCCCTGCGGTGTCAACGGTGTGCAGACTTTTCCGAAAAGAGGGCAATCCTTCGGTGTCTTCTTTCCCATCAAAACCTGATCGCACAGGCATGCCTTATTCTTCTTTATATCCTCATTTAATCCTTCGCTCCCCGCGTCCAGATATGAGTACTCGTCCCTTATCTTAAGTCCGGAACCTTTTATTATTCCCATACCTCTCCAGCAGGCAGCACTTGGCGTAAAATATTTGTCTATAAGACTTTTTGCGGAAGTATTCCCCTCCTCGGTAACTACCTTTGGATAGAAGTTCATAACTCTTCCGCCTTTTTTTATTTTCACCAGACCGTAAAGGGCCTCCAAAATCTCCTCCCCGGAAAAACCTGAGACGGCGAAAGGAATGTCGTATTTCTCCGCAAGTGGTGTAAATATTTTGCTCCCCGTCACCACGCATACATGCCCCGGTGCCAGGAAACCATCTATAGGAGCGCCCTCGGCCAAAAGGTGTTCTATAACAGCCGGCATTGTTTTTACCGCTGTAAGAAGCTTAATATTTTTTATCTTTTCGGAAACTATTGTATCCAAAAGAAGCGCGTATACCGGCGTGGTTGTCTCAAATCCTACTGCGGCAAAAATATAATTTTTGTCCGGATTCTTTTTTGCAAGCTCTACCACATCCATAGGCGAGTATACCATCTCAACATCTGCACCCCTGCCTTTTGCAATGTTTAAGCTCTCCTCGCTCCCCGGCACCCTCATAAGGTCACCGAAGGTCGCAATGCAGTTGCCTTCCTCAAGGGCAAGACTTATAAGCTTGTCCACATAGGCAGATGGTGTGACACAGACGGGACAACCCGGTCCGCTGACCAGGTTGATCTTGTCTGATATTATACTCTTTATACCGCTCTTGGCGATCGCGGCGGTGTGGCTGCCGCAGACCTCCATAATATTCATGGAATCTCCGTCATATTCTCTCAAATATGAGGTGATTTCCTTCAAATAATCGCTACTCATATGCCTTAAGTTCCTTCATAAGATCATTCAGGCTGTCCGCCTCATCCTCTGTAACCTTCTGAAGAATACATCCGGCATGCACGAGCACACGATCCCCCTCGATTATATCCACGAGTCCAGTTCTTGCGTTCACAGTATTTCCGTTAAAATCGACCTCTGCGGTCTTTCCGTTTATTTTTCGAACTATACCGGGTAAAGCAACACACATAACGTTATTTTTCCTCCGCAGGCTTGGTGTATGAAGCCTCAAATTTCTCTTCACCGGGCTCCTGATATCCCGGATTCATTGTGAGTGACTTTTTAGGACATACAGTTGCACAATATCCGCACTGTACACAGTCGAATCTGTTGATTGTCCATGTCGCATTCGGTCTGTCAACCTTTATGGATCCCGATGGACAGCTTCTCATGCAAAGTCCGCACATGATACATGTATCGAGATCTATCTCTATATGTCCACGGCTTCTGGCCGGATATACAGCCGGTTCAGCCGGATAATTTTTTGTAACGGGTTTGGAGAAAAGATTCTTCAAAACAACCGGTGCAAAGTTCATTAACTGTGCCATATCATCTTCCTCCTATCTTTCCGTACAGCTTATACATGGGTCGATTGCCAATATGAGAAGCGGAACATCCGCAAACTGTGCTCCCTTGAGTGTCTCAACGAGACCCGGAAGGTTTGCAAAGGTAGGAGTTCTGACTCTCATTCTGTCGAGATACTGGGTTCCGTTTGCCTTTACATAGTATACGGCTTCTCCTCTAGGCTGCTCAACACGCACAAACGCTTCACCCTTCGGAAGTCCCTTCACATCTACTCCGAACTCTCCTGCAGGGAGTTTTGCGATCGCCTGTCTTATGATATCGATAGACTGGAAGATCTCCATTGTACGAACGTAGCATCTTGCATATCCGTCTCCGTCCTCACTTACGATTGGCTCGAAGTCGAGATCTTTATATGCATCATATCCGCGCATTCTCATATCCATCTTTATTCCCGAACCTCTCGCGAAAGGTCCTGCGCATCCAAGATCGTGCGCCTGCTGCTTTGTGAGAACTCCGACTCCTTTGAGTCTGCTCTCAACACTGTAATCGAAGAGGAAAGTCTTCTTGATTGCCTCAAGCTCTTTCTCAACTTTATCAACAGTCTGAAGGATAGCCTTTGTCATATCCTCATCGAGATCCTTGAGCACTCCTCCGATCTTGTTTACGGAGAAAATACATCTTCCACCTGTTGTGAGCTCGAGCACATCAAGTACGCTCTCTCTGAGTCTCCAACACTGATAAAAAAGGCTCTCAAATCCAAATCCGTCGGCGAGAAGTCCAAGCCAGAGCAAATGACTGTGCATTCTTGAAAGCTCAGCCCAGATTGT
Source organism: Lachnospiraceae bacterium (assembly GCA_024695665.1). Classification (GTDB taxonomy): domain Bacteria; phylum Bacillota; class Clostridia; order Lachnospirales; family Lachnospiraceae; genus JAILHT01. The sequence continues at coordinate 63,746 of JAILHT010000088.1, read as the reverse complement.
TCTCAAATATTTTCCTCTGTCCGGAACTTCGACGTTCATAACTTCCTCAACGGCCTCACAATAAGCCATTCCGTGCATGAACGAGCAGATTCCGCAGGTTCTCTCGACAACATATGTCATCTCTTTATATGTTCTCTTTGTAACAAGGCTCTCAAGTCCACGGTGTACGAAACCGATTGACGGAATAGCCTCTATGATTTTTTCATCCTCTATCACAAGGTCCAAATGAATAGGCTCCGGTAAAACAGGATGCTGTGGTCCGAAAGGAACTACGCTTCTCTTACCCATTATTTGTCCTCCTTCTTTACAAACGGTGACTCTGCATCTATTCTGTAGAGTTTTTTGTTATAATCGTGATTTATAAATTTGACATTGACTCCGAAGAGTTCGTTTATCTCGTTCTCATAGAAGAACGCATATGGATAAATCTCTGTTATGCTCGGAATCGCTGTGTCAGGCTCTATTATGAGACGAAGTGTTGACATCTCATATGTCTCATCATCCGCAAATGAATAGCTGAGCTCATATTTTCCCTCAACAAATGCTGCGCACATCTGTGCAAGTCTCATGTTTTTATTTTTCATTACAAGAACTTTTCTCAAAAGTTTCTCGTGGTTAATCTCTTCAAGTTTATTTTCAGGATTAAATATCTCGTTCATGACTATTCATCTCCCTTCTTAAGCTCTACTTCCGGATGGTTCTTTCTCATGTACTCGTCCGGGTTCTTTAAGAACTCTTCGTGGTTGTCCATGTGCATCTGGAAAAGCTCAACCGCTTTGACTATTCCATCGATTATAGCCTGTGGTCTTGCAGCACATCCCGGAACATATATATCAACCGGAACAGTTGTATCTGCTCCTCCCAAAATATTGTATGTATCCTTAAATACACCACCGGTACAAGCGCATACTCCGACAGCTACCACAACCTTAGGTCTTGGCATCTGATCGTAAAGCTGTTTTACAACAGCCTGATTCTGTGCGTTGATTCCTCCGGTAATAAGCAAAATATCTGCCTGCATCGGGTCTCCGGTATTCTGTATACCAAAACGCTCCGCATCATAGACAGGTGTGAGGCATGCCAAAACCTCTATATCGCATCCGTTACAGCTTGAGCCGTCATAATGCAAAAGCCATGGTGATCTTTTTACTTTAGCCATATCTATCTCCTATCCTACTTAATGAGCATCAATACCAGAAGGTTTGTTCCGGCTGAAACCAAAGTTACAATCCATGTGAGAGTGAGCATCTTGTCCCACTTCATTCTCGCTGAAGTATTGTCGATGAGTGTCTCCAAAAAACAGATGAGAAGCACTACGATTACTGCCGCAAGAATACTCCAAGGATTCTTGTTTATTATAAACAATGCCACAACACCCAAGAGGAAGATGTTCTCATACCACTCGGTGATAAAATAAAATGCAAGGTTTCTCGAACCGATCTCGGTTGTGATTCCTTTTACGAGTTCCTGGTGCGGATGGTGTGATGTAGAAAGATCGAAAGGCGATTTTCTCATCTTTATTGTGAGCGAGAATACATAAGCCACAAAGAATCCCGGAAGGTAAACTATGAGGCTGTAGTCTGACAATACAAGTTCTTCAACCTTGAAGGTTCCGGCTGCGAGATAAAATCCCAAGCATGTCATAAGTATTGCCGGCTCATATGAAAGCATCTGTAAAAGCTCTCTTGACGCACCCATCGAACTGTAAGGAGAGTGTGTAACCGCTCCCGCAAATACAAGGAATGTAGCTCCTGTCGAAAGGATGAAGAAGCAAAGCATTATGTCGAATCCCGCCATGAAAAGACATCCCGTAAAAATCTGTGTAAAGAAGAACATCTGAATCAAGAGCGACTGCGACTTGCTTACCGCGATTGTCTGCTTCTGAAAAAGCTTGCTCACATCATAAAACGGCTGGAGGAGCGGAGGTCCTATACGCCCCTGCATCCTTGCTGAAATTATACGGTCAAGACCGTCGAGCAATCCTCCAAGTATAGGAGCTGCTACGAGGAATATGATAACTCTGATAAGTATATCTATCATGCCAAAACACCTCCTATAACTCTGACAAGCATAATGATCAAAAATACTGTAGTTACAACTTCACAAGGAACCATGAGTTTTCTCTGTCCAAAGAAGTCCTTAAAATACCAGTTTGAGATAGTCATAGGTTTCTCTTCACCGAACGCATCGACGAAAGCGTCGTTTGTTCCGGTGTTGATACCGTTCATATATGAAAGCTTCTCGTTTGTTCTTATCTTATTCGCATACTTGAATACGATAAACGGAACGACAAATATTGCAACGATTACAATGACGAGTATGTAAAGCACTCCCATCGGAAGAACCGAGGTTGCAGATCCGTAGATCTCTGTGAGAAGCGGAATTACATAGTTCTGTGAAAGCACCGGGAAAATAAGGCAAAGTGCTATCATGAGCGCTGCATGTATTGTGAGAGATATGATCTCATTCTTCTTTGTGATATCCTTTATCGGCTCTGAAGTTGTAGAGCTGATAAGGTTGTTCATCCATTTTGTCCAGTAGAAAAGTGTTGTCGCACTACCGAAACAGATGAATACAACGAGCATGAAGTTGCCCTCGTCAACTGCCGCACGGAGCGCTGACCATTTTGAAATAAGCATTCCAAACGGTGCCAAAAACATTCCGGCGATACCGATGAACATAAATACTCCGAGTCTCGGAAGTCTGTATACGAGTCCGTCCATATCCTCTACATCACGGCTGTGCATTGAGTTCTCAACCGCACCCATGTTCTGGAAGAGGAGTGATTTTGATATGGCATGGAAAATCATAAGGAAAATTCCTGCCCAAAGTGTCTCAGGTGTACCTACTCCTGCGCAGGCAACCATGAGTCCGAGGTTTGATATGGTTGAGAAAGCGAGAACTTTCTTTCCGTCACTCTGTGCTATTGCCATTACAGAAGCGGCGAAGAATGTGAAACCTCCGATGAAACTGATCATAAGTCCGGTCATCGTTCCCGACATTGCAGGTGCAAGTCTGAAGAGTACATAGATTCCGGCCTTAACCATTGTAGCTGAGTGAAGGAGTGCCGACGAAGGTGTAGGCGCAACCATCGCTCCCATGAGCCACTTTGCAAAAGGCATCTGCGCTGCCTTTGTGAGGGCGGCGAAAGCTATAAGAGCAACAGGAATTGTTGCGTACTTTGCTCCGCTCACTCCACTGTCTATAAGTGCCTGAAGTGACATGTTTCCCTCGAGGAAATATGCCTGATATATGATTCCTATCGCGAGTGCACATCCTCCTAAGAGGTTCATCCACAACGCTCTGAAAGAATTCTCGATTGCCTCGTCCGTCTTTGTGTAACCAATGAGAAGGAATGAACAGATACTTGTTATCTCCCAGAAGAGATCGATCCAGAGAGTGCTGTCCGAGAGAACAAATCCGAACATGGCTCCGAGGAATATAAACAAGAGCATGAAGAAATAGTATCTTCTGTCCTCAAATTCAATGTGATGATGATGGTATCCATGCATGTATCCAACTGCATATATAACAATAAGACCTCCGATAAGGCCTATTATGATACACATAAGCACTGCCATGTGATCGATATATACATGTGGCTGTTCAACAAGACTTGGTCCGTTCATCTCAAGCATCGTGAGCATGATCGTAGGAACGATCGAAAGCAAACTCACCCATGCTCTCTTGTGCATAAAACTCTTAACCGTAACAAGAATCATGATAAACCATTCTGCAACCAGAATGACCTTGTCCACCGATTCTGTCTCGGTAAAAAGCTGTATAGCGACACATCCGCCCGAAGCCCAGTTATAAACAAGAACTCCGACCGCAATCATGATAATGACTGCACTGACATAAGCTATTGCATTTCTTACCTTGTTCACCCTGATGCAATACATCAAAAGGGAAACCAGAAAAGGAAAACAGATTAGAAAAGAAACTATTAAATCCATACTCTCTCCTTTACATTTTGTTATTTTTTTAACGTTAAAATATTAACACCTGACGATAGGGTTTTCAACACACGGATTGTACCAAATTAAAAACAATAGTCCTAAAGTCACTTTAACATGATTTCATTGGAAATATTTCACAAAATAAAGGGGCGAATGTGTATCAAATACACAATCGCCCTTTTTTCCCACATTATATAGGAATATTTATTCTTTTTCTTCTATATATATAGGTCCTTTCATCAAAAAAACTTTAGATTCTTTTGATTTTACAATGAAATCAGCGTTCCCACAAAGTTTTCCGCTCCTATTACAACCAGGATAAGTGCACCTATTACATATGCTTTCTCTCTGTGTTCAAACCCGAAATTGTATCCTGTATAGATTCCGATCATTACAGCCGCTATGCTTATGATTACAACCGAGACAACTATCACAGAAAGCTCCGCTCCCGTGAAGGCGAGTGCGATTCCTGTCAACACCGTGTAAAAGGTGACTCTTCCCAAAAGCAAAAGCATCTTTTTTACAGACAGCCTCTCCTCTCTATGTTCCACAAACGAATACTTCATTCTCGACTCGTAAAACTGTCTGGCCCCCAGCGCAATAAGAATCACTGCGGACATAATCTCTCCGAGAAGCAGTTCACTTCCCTCAATATCCTTCCATCTGACAAACCAGCTGGCAAGAAAATGTCCCGTTATGAGAGCGGCCACCTGCCATGCGACCACAGCAAGACAGATTTTTATGACCTGTTCTTTTTTTATGTCGGCTATCAAGGAGCCCTGACATTCCATCTGGGCAAAAATATCAAATGATATACCGCATATTATCAAAATACTTTCCAGCCAAACCATAGCCAAACCTCAATTATATTTTCTAGTTCTCAATTGCAGCTGTCTTTATGATGAACTTTGTGCTTCCGACAGTCTCGTCAGATTTACCCGCAAAATTCTCATACTCTTTTCCGGCATCTACTACAGCTTTGACACGTTCCGTTGCACTCTTTACATCTCCGTTGTAGAGATCCACAAGTTTCTCGATTCCTTTTTCGTCAAATGTGAGCATTCCGTCCGCGAGCTCATTCGCTCCGTCGTCAAGCTCAGACACCCCGTCTGTTATCTCTCCGGTTGCATCGTTTAACTTTGTTGCTCCATCATTTAATGTAGTATTGTTTGAAACCAACGTATTGCTTCCGTTGTATAGTTTTGTCACTCCATCGGTCAAAGTATCTACAGATGAATCAAGTGTGCTTGTTCCTTCCGCAAGAGCTGCCATTCCTGTCACAAGAGAGTATCCTGTTTTCTCGTCCTTTGCTTCTATCGATGCCGCTATGCTACTCTTTGCACTCTCTGCTCCTGATACTGCTGCTGTTCCCGCTGCTGTCTCAGCTGCCGACTTCACCGCATCGGCAACACTTGTTCCTACACTGTCCTTAGCGCTCGACGCTACACTTTCAACAACACTGCTTGCAACCTCAGATGCAACCGATCCTGCTACCTGCGATGCGGCTGACACTGCGGCGCTTCCCGCTGCTGTCTCAGCTGCTGTCTTTGCCGTATCAGCGACCGTGGTCCCGACCGTGTCTGATGCCTGTCCTGCAATATTTGCTGTGATTCCGGATGCGAGGGCCGATGATGCTCCGTCTCTTGCGGATGTATATGTATCACTTGAGATCACCCCGGATGCTATTTGAGAGCTGTTGTTCGCAACCGCTGTAAGTACAGCATCAACAGTTGAATCCGACACACCTGCTGCCGCAAGCTGTGTGCTTATTGCACTGACTGTCGCACTTACCGTTCCGTCCGATACTGCTGTTGCTACCTGGTCCATAACAGAGCTTGTCGATGAAGCTATCTGCGAGTTTGTCGTATCATTTGATATTGCGGATGTAAATGCCGCAGATGCCTGAGCTTTTATATTGTTGTAGCTTGTTGCATTTGAGTCATCGGCCATCTGCGTATCCACAGCCTGTACGGCTGCTGCCTTGATTGAATCCGCCTGGGCTGATACGGTTGCAGTTGCATCCGAGGCTGCCTGTGTTGCCGCAGCGCTCTTGTTTTCATCGCTTGCTACTGTGCTGTAGAATGTCGAAGCTGCTTGGGCTTTTATATTATTGTAACTGTTTGTATTTGTATCATCAGCCATCTGAGCATCAACAGTCTCCACAGCGGTCTTCTTTGCTGCTGCTTTTTCCTCATCTGTCATAGCTGTATTTAATGCTTTATCGAGCTTTGCTATTCCGCTGTTCAATGAACTTGCACTGGAATTTAACGTGCTGACTCCACTCGCAAGCTCAGGGGTCTTGTCATAGAGAGTTGCTATTCCGTCTGCAACAGACTTTGCCCCGTCTGTATAACTCTTTATTCCATCTTTTAAATCACTCATTCCATCAGAAAATTCTCCGAGTGATTCATCGAGTGTGTCAACTCCTTCGGCAAGTTTATCAGATCCTTCCACAAGATCTGTCGAGCCTTCCTGTAAATCGTCTATCTTCTCGTCGACATCCTCGAGATCTAGATCATTTACATTTAAAGTTGAGCTGTTTGATACTACTGTGAGTATTGTAGATATCTCAAAGTTCTCTACATCCGCCTCGACCTCTACATACTCAGGTATGTCGACCTCTTTGGCATCTTCCTCATCGAGTCCCAAGCTCTCTGTGAGTCCCGGTGTCGCGATTCCAAGTACTACGTCCCCGTTTCCGTTCGATACGACTTTTCCGCTCGACACTTCAACATTCTTAAAGTTGTCACCCAGCATCATTCCCGATGCCACAACGAAAGGAACATATATCTCCTCTTTTTTACCGTCTATCTCAACTTCTTTTGTCTCGTTATTTGTGTAATCGATCCTTATTTTTACATGGCCGCTCTCACCTTTTATATCCTCTGCCGAGATTTCTTTTCCATCCATATAATAGGTAACTTTTTCACTTATAGGTGTTTTTTCATCGGTTGTTCCCTGATAATAGATGTCATTTCCGTCCGCCTCCCAGGTGATGCTGTCGCCATCCTGGGTAAAGGTCTCATCCCCCTTGACATTGGTGATATTGTCAAGATTTGATACATCCTCTATCGTATCGCTTCCGTCCGGGTTTTTGAGCCATTCGCTCACTATCGTCTCCGTGGCATTTCCTGACGCATCCGCTATAACATACACGGTCTCATCTTTTCCGCTCTCCTGCTCAGTTATATTTAAAGAATCCTCGAGGAGACTGCTTATATCATCATCCGTCTCGGTATCCTCATTTTGAGCCACCTCAGTGGACTCAGTACTAGCTGTACTCTCGGCGCTCTTTGCATTTTTCTTGGCATATACATTGTAAGCCACACCTGTGCTGCTCACCAATGATACGATAAGCACACCTGATACAACTCTTATCACATATTTTTTACTGAATTTATCCTTTAACTTCGACAACTTCATTTGTCATACCTCCCGAATTGTGTTTTTCCTTTTTGTTCTTCTTTTCCTTATGTATAAAACCTGCGCTGGTCCTTATGATTATCGGATCGAATACCATAAAGAGCGCCGGAAGAATAAATGCTACGCAGAGCAAACTTATGATTGCTCCCCTTGCGAGCAGTATGCAAAGCGCTGATATCATATCATTGCTGGAGTATATACCTACTCCGAAGGTCGCCGCAAAAAAGCTTAGCGCCGAAACGAGTACCGACTGTAGTGAAGTAGTGACTGCAGTCTTTATTGCCTCCTTCTTCTCATTTCCCTCGTATCTTTCCCTCTTGTAACGGTTTGTCATGAGGATTGCATAATCGACAGTTGCTCCGAGCTGAATCGTTCCTATTACTATGGAAGCGATAAACGGAAGAACCGTTCCCGTGTAATGAGGTATTCCCATATTTACGAAGATACCGAACTCAATCAGGATAACCAAAATGAAAGGAAGGCTAATTGACTTCAAAACGATTGCTATTATGACAAATATCATTGCTATAGAAGCGATATTTACCGTCTTGAAATCCACATCCGTGATCTCTATGAGGTCTTCCGTACAAGGTGCCTCACCTATAAGCATTGCCGACTCGTCATAGCCTTTTATGATCTCCTTGATGGCATCACACTGTTTGTTAACTTCGTCCGATCCTGTCTTGTACTCGGACATTACATATATCATCTGATATTTTCCGTTATCCAGTTTTTCTACAATGTCATCCGAAAGGATTTCCTTGGGTACAAGAGGTCCGGCTACCGAGGTGAGTCCTAAGCATGCCTTAACACCGTCGACCTTCTCTATATCCTTTTCCATATTGTAGGCATCTTTTGTCTCCATGTCGGACTTTGCAAGAATAACATGTGTCGCGCCCTGATCAAATGAATCCTCAAGTACCTCGGAGGCAAGAACACTCTCAAGGCTGTCCGGAAGTGTTGCGACCAGATCGTAATATACTTTGTTGTTTGCCTGTCCGTAATATGCAGGACCGATGAGCACCAAAAATACAATTATAAAAACCGGATAATACTTTGTTACAAATCCGCCTATACGTCCGATATCCGGAAGAAGGGCTCTGTGTCTCGTCTTTTCTATGGCCTTGTCAAATACAAGAATCATTGCCGGCAGGATGGTTACGCATCCGATTACACCGAACACAACTCCTTTTGCCATTACAATTCCAAGGTCGATTCCAAGTGTAAAGGTCATAAAGCACATCGCAAGGAAACCGGCTACCGTTGTTATCGAACTTCCTATTACAGACACAAGCGTCTGATTTATCGCCTCTGCCATGGCTTCATTGTTGTTTGCCGTCTTCTCTTTATTCTCCTCGTAGCTGTGCCAGAGGAAGATTGAATAATCCATTGTTACAGCAAGCTGAAGTACTGCCGCAAGAGCCTGTGTTATGAAAGATATCTCTCCGGAGATAAAATTTGTTCCCATGTTGTAGAGAATGCTCATTCCGATACTTGCCAAAAAAAGTGCCTGGACGACAAATGAGTCCATCGCAAACGAAAGTACGATAGCACATAAGATAACGGCGATTATTACGTATATGACAGCCTCTTTGTTGCAGAGAAGCTTTATGTCCTCAACCACGGCAGACATTCCGCTGAGCAGACACTGCTTATCCGTAAGTGCCCTGATTTCTTCCACAGCCTCAAGTGTCTCATCCGTCGACATTGAGGATGCGAAAGTTATGATCATAAGCTGTGTCCCATCCTCGGCTACCAGCGAATCTTTTATATCCGACGGCAGGATCTCCATCGGCATGCTTGTGTCTGCCAGTTCTCCGTACCATAAGACATCCTTAACCACATCGATCTCTTTTATCTCATCCGCGAGTGTGGCAATCTGCTTGTTCTCCATTCCCCTAACCGCGCACACGCTGAAGGCTCCGGTCTGAAACTCGTCGAGCAGTATCTGCTGCCCTTCCATGGTTTCAATGTCCTCCGGCAAATACGACAGTATGTCATAATTGATCCTTGTATTGAAGTATCCTATTGCTGCAGGGATAAGCAGGATCACACTCAATATAAGGATGGGAATTCGAAGTTTTACTATTACTTTTCCAAAGTTTTTCATGATAACATCTCTTTCCTATTCAATACTCAAGTCAGAGCATACAACCCGACTGAGTTAAATCTTTTTTACATACGCTAAAATACAAAAAAGGATTGAATATTTGAATATTCAATCCTTAAGCATTGTTCGTTCACTTATACATTTTTTCATTTTTGTATATCTGTTTTTTACATTTAAAAGAAATTATACACAAAAACAAACTCCTATTTTTGTGCGAAATTACCTCTTTTTATTTTTTCTCTCCCATGACATCCACAAGTGATGTCTTCATCAAAAGCGAATAGACCTCCACCATCTCCGCGGAGTCAATAGGCATCCCGCTGTCTATCCATATCTTTACGACAAAGCACATAGTCTTTGAAAAATACTGGGCTATCATCTTCTTTGTGAGCCATGGATGCGCTTTTGATATCTCTTGGGTGTCGTCATCAATGATTTCTTCCAAAACATTTGCAACAAGCCTTGTCGCGATAGTCTCGAAAGTATCTTGTCCTTCCATGTTCGACACCGCAGTATAAAACGCCTTGTCATTTTCGATGTTTTTCAAAAGGAGCATTATCGCGGCATCTATCATTCCATTGTCCAAAAGAGGCTTTATAGGTTCTATAAGTTCATGCTCCATTATCCACTCTATAAGCTCATACTTGTCCTGGAAATGATTGTAAAAAGTTGGTCTTATGACTTCTGCCTTGTCAGTTATATCCTTTATTCTTATTTTGTCTATCGACTTTCCGGCCGCCAGCTCCTTTATGCTTTTGGCCAAAAGATCATTTATTTCCTGTTTCGACTGTGCCATCAGCGTTTCTTGGGCTCCTCCTCGTCAAACTCTACCGTGACATAGTAGCCTCTCTCGTTTTCCACGATGTCGACTACCGTGCCTTCTTGCGACTTGAGTCTCTCATTGAACTTATAATTCGCGGACATAGCATATGCAAATCCCAAAGTATAATAATATGAAGTAGGAAGCTTTCCCTCTGTCACTTTTAAAACATCGCCAACCTTGCAAAGGCCGGGTCTCTCCATTTTAAATTCCATTCGTCTCATAATAATCCCCGCCTATATCATTTCTGTTTGTACAACACAGTTTAACACCGGATTGCATTCTTTTCAAATGTCACTTCTGTTATATCGCGACCATAGCGTGCATACAAAAAAATGACCGCCGTTTGGCGATCATTCTTTTTAGGGTTTATTTTGGGTAAATGTATAAAATAATAGGGATTTTTTTTTAAACTAAATTATCTTGTTACAGGAATTGTTACGTTTCCTACGCAAACATATGCACGATCCATAGCGATCTGTGTGTGAAGATGAAACTGCTCATCTCTTTCCTGCTGTGCTCTCTTGTTCATGATTCTGTTGAGTTTTAATACGTCTAATGTCATTTCTGTTTCCTCCTCAATTTATTATCTATAAATTGCAATGTACTTGTTACCCTGTTTCGATCAACCGTTTCCGGCTGATCTTTTGGTTGGTTATTTTTGTAACTCCTCGTTACATCTATCATTATATACACCGCTATAATTTTGTCAACCTTTTTTAAAAATAATTTTAAAAATAATTTCAAAACCATTTTTATTTGTATTTTAATATGTATTTTAACAACATTTTTGCATTTTATTGATTTTATTTTCGTCAAAATGTATAATATGCAAAAGAGAAGCGTCAGTATTTATTCGGAGGTTTTATGAGTAAAGCAAATGAATTGACCTTCATTCAGGTTAAGGAAAGAAATGTTTATCTTGTAAAGCAGGCACTTCTGAATCAGGGTTCGGGTACAAAACAGTCCATTGCAAAGGACACCGGACTCAGCGTGACAACCTGCGGAAGCATTTTAAACGAGCTTTTTGAATCAAATGAAGTTCTTTTAGTCGAGGAGCCAAGTTCAAAATCAATAGGGCGACCGGCAAAATCTTACAAAATAAATGCTAATCACAAATTGATCTGCTGTTTCTATCTTGTTCGCCTTGCGGACAAATGCAGCTACAACTATCAGTTCCATGTTTTAAATATGAACCGGGAAACAATAGCGGAGCGCTCGATAGAGGCGAAGGACCATTCCTTTGACGAGATTGAACTGCACCTTAAGGAGATTATCGATGAATACCCTTCAATTGACATCATCTCCTTCGGAATAAGCGGATATTCTGTTGACGGTGAGTGGCGCGGGTCCTGGGGTGTGCTCCATCTGAACGGAAGAGATGTCGCAAGTGACCTCTCCGCCTCACTCGGGCGAAGAGTTATCATGGAAAATGATATGAATGCCATTTCCTACGGTATATACAAATCCATCTATGAGGATTCCGATGTCGAAACTCTTGTTTCAATTGCCTTTTTCGGAAATTCCGCTATGGGAAGCGGAATAATCCACAACGGAAGCATTCTCGAGGGATACAAACATTTTGCGGGTGAGATAGGAAAGACTCCTATCCCACATAGGATAAAAAAGATAAATAAAGTTCCTGAGCGTCAGATAACCGATGAGGAATTTTTTGAGAATGCAGCTTTTATCCTTAGGATATATGCTACTATCCTAAACCCGGAGATATGCGTATTTATCGGAGGCGGCCGCGTCAACCAGGAATTTGCAAACAATGTTTTGGAGTCTGTTTCGGAGGACATTCCAAAGGAACTTCTCCCAAAAATCTATTACGTTGAAAATTACGAACAGTTCTACTCTATCGGCTTATTCAACATTGCGCTCGACATCATCCTCGACGCACCAAATTAAAAAATAACAGGTATGCATTTTGACATGCATACCTGTTTTTGTTTGTCTGTATGTTTTTGTAGACCCTATCTCAGATTTTTTCCGTTTGTCTTTATCACATCCGAATACCAAAGTGCGGAATCTTTAAGAGTTCTCTCCTTAGTTCTGTAATCCACGTATATGAGGCCGAATCTCTTATCATAGCCTAATGTCCACTCAAAATTGTCCATTATCGACCAATATTGATATCCTATTACAGGAATTCCTTCATCTATGGCCTTCTCGAGGCATAAAAGGTATCTGTTCACGAAGTCGATTCTCTGCGGATCGTGTACCTTTTTGTCGAGTGCCACCCAATCATTGTTTGCCATTCCATTCTCGGTTACCATCAGAGGTTTTTTGTATCTCTCATAGAAAAACTTGACCGAGTAATACATGACCTCAGGTGTGACATTCCACTCCATAGCCGTTCTCGGGCTTCCCATGTAAGCATACTCATCATATTTTGCATTATCATTATATTCGGTCTGCGCCTGATATACATTGAATCCGTAAAAATCGAGAGGCTCGGAAATGATTTTCCACTCCTCCTCCGATATCTTTGGAAGCTCATCCTTAAATTCTTCTTCTGAACCTTCCGCAAAATGTCCCAGCATGATAGGATCTGCCCACCATGCATTTGAGAAAGAATATCCCTCACGGTCTATCGCAAAACTTTTTCTTCTTGCTTCCTCTATCTCCTCACCGGTCGGATTTTCGCTTGTAGGAATAACCACAGGCCCCGTTGGTGCCATACCGATAAAAGGCTTCTGTTTTGCCTTTTCTCTTATCACCCTGACCGCTTTTCCATGGGCAAGCCATGCATTTTTGTATATTTTCATCATTGTCTGCGTATCATTTGACTCAAACGGTGCATGGAATCCTCTGTGAAGCGATCCTCCGATAAAAAGCTGTGGCTCGTTGAAGGTCATCCAATACTTCACTCTGTCCGAGAGTGCATCGACAACAACCTCTGTAAATTCCGCAAACCAATCGGAACTCTCATCGTTTTTCCATCCGCCTTTGTTGTAGAGCGCCATCGGATAATTCCAATGATGCAATGTCACAAGCGGTTCAATGCCTGCCGCAACGAGCTCGTCAACAAGATTTGAGTAAAACTCCACCCCTTTCTTGTTCACCTCTCCTGTGCCGTTTGGCATAACCCTAGGCCAACTGATTGAAAATCTATAACTCTTCAATCCTATTTTTTTCATTAATGCTACATCTTCTTTGTAGCGATGATAATGATCGCACGACACCTCTCCGGTTTCCCCGTGCGCTATTCTTCCGTTCTCTTTTCCGAAATAATCCCAGGTTCCCTCGGATTTTCCGTCCTCGTATGCTGCCCCCTCAACCTGATATGCGGCTGATGCAGCTCCCCACAAAAACTTCTCAGGAAACACTTTTTCTCCCCCTATTTTTTCTTTCTGTATTTCTTTGCTTTTCCCTTTGATATATGATAATCATCCGTAAATGATATCTCTTCAAGTTTTTCTATTATTTTTTCCTTCTGTCTGCTCGGTGTCATAAAATAGTTGAGTGCAAGAATACCACAGAGCACAAAACCTACAATGGCAGTCTGTACATCACCGATATACAGTCCGACAAGTCCGACAAGCATGGTAAACATTCCACCCAATATAAAGAAGATATTTACCGATTTTTTCTTTGAAAAATATCCGGTCACCAGACATCCCTCATCAGAAGCCTCTATATGTCCGTGAAAATACGTTCCTATGCTAAGTGCCTTTGATTCATATTCCTTGTGAAAGCAGAACACGAAATCCGAAGGCGAATCCCAATGTCCTATAAAACAGTCCAACGGACGGTAATTGTTTGCGTTCTCCCTCGCATCGTCCATGACATTTTTGTCATAGTTCTCTTTCCAGTCAATCATTCTCAGATGACTTCTGACAGTAACTTTCTCCATGGTGTAACCTCCAAAAAATCAATCCTTTTTATTATACCATTTTTGGTATTTTTTACTACTACCCAATTCAAGTCTAATCCTGTGTAACCAGACAAATTTATGCACACTCGATTCCACACAAAAAAAGATGCACCTTAATAAAGGTGCATCCTTAAGAATCCTAATTATTCCATCTGTCCGAGAATTTTATACAAAAGGTCATATAACGTTTTTGCCTCATCCGGCTTCAAGCATATACATCCACCCATGTTCTCCGGAACACTGAGTGCCTTTTCTCTAAGTTTTTCGCCTTCGTCTGTCAGATTGATAATGAGATTTCTCTCATCATCCTTGGATCTGTTTCTTGTGACAAATCCCTTCTGCTCAAGTTTTTTAAGCACCGGCGTAAGTGTGCCCGAATCAAGGAAAAGCTTTTCGCCGAGTTCTTTTACTGTTATCTCTTTCTCTTCCCACACAACCATCATTGTAATGTACTGTGTGTATGTGAGATCAATCGGATCAAGAAACGGTTTGTATCTTTTTACAATCTCCTTTGAACACGCATACAGTGGAAAACATAACTGGTTACATAACTTAAGTGATTCAAAATTCTCGCCCATTTTTTCTTCCTTCTTAAATATCTTATATATTCTTCTCGATGAACTGTTTCAATGCGTCTTTAGGAACAAATCCGATATTCATATCAACCTTCACACCGTCTTTTACGACAGCTACTGCAGGAATGCTCATGATTCCGAACTCTCTTGCAAGATCCTGGTTGTCATCTGTGTCAATTGCAACAAAATTTGCCTTGTCAGCGAGTTCCTCAGAGATCTCCTCAAGTACAGGAGCGAGCATCTGGCACGGTCCGCACCATGTTGCATTGAAATCTATTACTGTAACTCCATTCTTATAGTTCTTGTTGTATTCATCACTGTTAATCTTTTTTACCATTTTTGTTTCCTCCTTGTAAATAGTTAGTTATTCTGATTTTTTGAGTTCATTGAGATAAGAAACCGCAGACAGCGCTGCAACATTTCCCTCTCCTGCTGCTTTTATATACTGATAAGGTGTTCCTGTGATATCTCCGCAGGCGAACAATCCTTTTATATTTGTAGCCATATTTCTCTCTACCGCAACATGATTTCCATCGAGAGCAAGTCCCGGCACAAGCTGCGAAGGTGCTATCTGTGCTCTGAGTATGAATACTCCGTCGGCAACAAATTTTTCTCCATCGGTATTGAGAATCGCTTTTCCTTCCTCAAGTTCTACCGATACAGGCTTCACACCTTTTGTCACCTCGATATTGTCTTTGAGATTTCCATCATATTCATACTGTGGAAGATAATATACTTTGTCGGCTCTCTCTGCGAGGAACTCTGCCTCTTCCTCATCCTCTTTGGAATATGCAACTATGATTGCCTGTCTTCCCTTGTAGAGTGCCGCATCACAAGTGGCACAGTAGCTTACTGCTCTTCCGAGGAGTTCTGTCTCTCCCGGCAACGGCTTCATCGCTGTCATTCCGACTGCAAGTATTACCGAACTTGCCTCGTAATTGCCCGAGTGACCCTGGATTGCAAAATATTTTCCCATGGAGTATACGGCATTTACTCTGTCCTCCGTAATCTCTACTCCCATCTGTTTTGCATGGTCCAAAAAGGCCTCCGCCATCTTGTCACCTTTTATATTTGGTAAACCGAGGTAATTCAAAACCTCGTGAGCTTTTGAAACTTTCTCGGAAGAACCTTTGCTTCCAAGTACCAGAACCGATTTATTTCTGACTTTAGCTGTTATTGCTGCTTCAAGTCCCCCCGGACCGGTTCCTATTACGGCTATATCGTATCTTTCCATTGTTCATCCTCCGTATCGATTAGGACTGTTATATTGGTTGAGCTCAATTTGTTTTGTTAAATGAATTGTACTCAATTAAATTGCAATTGTCAACAGAAAGTTTATAAAATTTATTCAACGGAATAAATGCGATCCATAATATCTTTCTTTATTGCGCCATTTATGGTTTTGGCCTCTTCCCCGTTTTCTGCCGTGGCATAAAAATAAAACTTGATCTTCGGTTCCGTACCACTCGGTCGGATGGCAAACCAACTGCCGTTCTCTAAGAATATCCTTATGGCATTTTGTTTTGGAATATCCTCATAACCATCAATGTAATCAATTACTTTGGAGACTTTTATTCCTCCGACCTCTGAAGGAATATTCTCCCTGAAGAATTTCATCATCCTATCAATTCTTTTTGCCCCCTCAATTCCATCGAGGACAATATTCGGTTCCTCCTCGGAAAAATATCCGTATTTTTTGTATATCTCCTGAAGCACGTCCCAGAGAGTCTTTCCCTGTTTTCTGTAATATGCCGCAGCTTCGGCCACAAGCATTCCTGCAGATATTCCGTCTTTGTCCCTTATCTTTTCACTTGCCGCATATCCCACCGACTCCTCATATCCGAAAAGATATGTATATCCATGCTCCTTAAGATAAGGGATCTTTCCGCTGATATTTTTGAATCCTGTGAGTGTCTCAAACATTTTAACCCCGTATGCTTCAGCCATTATTGTGGACAAGGTCGAGGTCACTATGGATTTTACCATAGCCCCTTTTTTAGGCAGGGTGTCTGCACTCTTGTGCCCCTCAAGAATATAATTCACAAGCAGATATCCGGTCTGATTTCCGTTTAGCGGGATATAATTTCCGCTGTCATCCCTTATCTCAATTGCGAATCTGTCAGCATCCGGATCGGTTGCCATCAAAAGCTCCGCGCCCATCTTTTTGCCATATTCCTCGCTGAGTTTAAAAGCCTTCGGATCCTCCGGATTCGGATATCCTACTGTCGAAAAATCAGGATCCGGATCCTTCTGTTCCTCCACTATCTTCCAATTTTTGAATCCTCTGTCAATAAGCATCTGTTTGAAAGGCAGATAACCGCATCCGTTGAGCGGGGTGTAAACAAGAGGGATTGTAAGATCAAGTTCATCACCTTCGTGAATCGCAAGATCTTCTACAAGTTTAAGATACTCCTTGTCGTACTCTTCTCCGAGAATTGTCACTTTCCCGGCCTTAACCTGCATATCAAAGTCCGAGGTCTTTATGTCGTTCCATATATCCACCTTTTCTATGCACTCGGTCATACTCTCTGCAATCTCGGTCGACACCTGGCAGCCGTCCTCCCAATATGCCTTGTATCCGTTGTACTCCCTCGGATTGTGTGAGGCGGTTATATTTATACCGCAGACGGTTTTTAATCTCCTTACCATATACGCAAGCTCCGGTGTGGCTCTTAAGCTCGGAAATGCATATACTTTTATATTATTTGCGGCAAATATTCCTGCCGCAAGTTCACAGAATTCCCTTGAGAAATGTCTCGGATCGTGCGCTATCACAACACCTTTCTCCATAGCTTCGCTGCCGTGAGATACTATGAAATCCGCTATTCCCTGTGTGGCTTTTCCTACGGTAAGTATGTTCATCCTGTTTGTTCCGGCCCCTATTTTTCCTCTTAGTCCGGCTGTTCCAAAGGACAGATTCTTATAAAATCTCTCCTCTATCTCATTATCGTCATCCTGTATTTTCAAAAGATCATTTTTCAAATATTCGTCAGATACGTTTTTTACCCATTCCTCATACTTAAGCTTACTTCCCATACAAACCCTCCACGTTTTATAGAATTTAACGTTTTATAATAGTTCTATAACATTTTATAAGACTTTAAATGTCGCGGAAAATGTCGTCCATCCATCCTTGCAATCAACCTCTATAGAAGCGTCGTGATTTTTTGCAATCTCCTTTGCTATTGCAAGACCGAGGCCATATCTTCCCTCATCTCTGTTTCTGGCTTTATCCACCCGATAAAACTTTTCGAAGATTTTTTCTCTGTCCTCATCATCAATCGGATCGCCCTGATTTTTCACATCGAGCACGGCATGTTTTCCATCACAATGCAGTTTTATTGCTATCTCTTTTCCTTCCTCGGTGTGCTTTATGGCATTGTCAGTGAGTATTCCGACAAGTTCGGTGATTTTTTCCGCATCCGCCATAGCATATATTTTGCTCTGTATATCGCAGGACATGTCTGCTCCGTTCTCGTAAGCCATAGCCTCAAACGGCAGCACTGCCCCCTCTATACAATCACTAAGATTTATCTTTTCTTTCCTTATCCTCTCTTGTCCGTTCTCAATCTTTGAGAGATCCAAAAGTTTTGTTACCAGATAGCTCATTCTCTCGTTTTCTGTTTTCGCATAACCGAGATACTTACTTGTAATCCCCTCTTTTTCCATGAGTTCGAGGCTGGTTTTTATCACCGTCATCGGTGTCTTAAGTTCATGTCCCGCAGACAAGACAAAATCCGACTGATTTTCCATCGCATTCTCAAAAGGTTTCACCAGCCAGTTCGACAAAACCCATGCAAAGAGACTGAAT
The DNA here is from genome assembly GCA_024695665.1 of Lachnospiraceae bacterium. GTDB lineage: Bacteria > Bacillota > Clostridia > Lachnospirales > Lachnospiraceae > JAILHT01. Next base: position 45,168 of record JAILHT010000088.1, on the reverse strand, counting down.
ATAAGTTGAACACCGAGTCCCAAAAAAACAAGTCGCCTGTAATAATCGTTTTCCTTTCTTATCTCCTCCGATATATCTACATAAGCAAGGCAAAGCGCCTTGTCGACATTATCAAAAATGTACATATAATTTCCGTACGTTCCCGAGGTCTTTTTGTCTGCAAATATCTCCTCAGCCAGAGCTATTGCTTCCTCCTCCGTAAAGTTTCCGCTCTCCGGAAGTTTTTTTACGGTGAATGCTCCGTCTTCCCGTCTCACGACCGTGGACTCCTGAAGGCCTCCTCCCCTGAATGTACCGTTTTCTTTAGGGATTTCAGACCCCTCCGGTCCCTCAGAAAAATCAGTCCCTTCGCTCGGCACCTCCTCGGATTCATTATTTTCGGACATGGCAAAACTCATATTCTCATGGCCATAGACCATCTCCATTACAAGCTGTTGCTCTATGTCATAACGATTTGATTTCATATACATATATCCGACATTACACAAAAGCAATGTCAGCATAACAAAAAAGGCAATCGAAAGTATGGCCACCGTTTTCAATCTGAAATATCTGATTGTTTTTGTCTCTCTGGTTCTCATTCACAGGTCCTCTGTATTATTTGTCTGTTGTCTCTTTCAAGTAATAGCCTGCTCCTCTGACTGTCTCGATTCTCACGTCAGTGCCAAGGTATTTGAGTTTTTTCCTTAAGAAAGAAATATATACTTCCTCATGATTGTATTCAGCATCACAATCCGCTCCCCAGATAGCTATTGTAATCTGTTCCTTTGACAAAACCTGATTGTGATTCTTCATAAAATATTCCATAAGTTTCGCCTCTTTTTGCGAAAGCTGAATTCTTTTTTCTTTGCATCTTAAGATATGTCCTCCGACATCAAGGATCAAATCCTCATATTCGAGATGGTTTTCGTCACTTTTCGTTCCTCTCCGATCCGCTCCGTATCTCATCAGCATAACGTTGACTCTGGCATCAAGTTCCTCTATCGCAAACGGCTTTGTGAGATAGTCGCACGCTCCGTCTTTGAATCCTTTTAACTTGTCTCTTAGCTCGCTCCTGGCAGTCAGCATAAGAACCGGTGTCTCGACATTATTTGCCTTTAGCATTTTTAATATGGAAAAACCATCCATACCCGGAAGCATGACATCCAGTATTATAGCGTCATAATCTCCACTTAGAGCGCAGGCATACCCCTCGTTTCCGTCTGTCCTTATCTCGACACTTACACCCTTTTCCTCAAACCAATCCTTTATCATGTCGGCTAGATTAAATTCGTCTTCTATGATCAAAATTCTGCTCTTCATGATTAGATTATACTCCAAAAAAACAGGAGAAACAGATATTTCTGTTTCTCCTGCTCTATTAATATGAAAGTTTTCCTGATTGCTTAATTGTTGTTGTTAAAAAGTTCGGACAATACATCTGCATACTCTTCAAGTACTTCGAGAACATATTTATCCCAGTGTCTTGCATCGGAATCGCTGTCTCCGAATACATAATCTTCCTGTCCGTAATCCATAACATCAAATCCAGGTGTTGCTTTGCTTGCTCCATCGGTTCTGTATGAAGCTGCATCTGCGAGTGTTACCGAAACATTTGAAATGTCATCATAATTTACCCAGCTGCTTATATCTGTTCCGGTAGCTTCCGTAGCATCACCGTTTTCGGTCTGCTTCTCAGCTGCCTGTTTCTCAATTGTTACTGCTCCGTCAACATACTCGCCGTACATCTGGTCAACGTAGAGTGAGAATGAATTTCCGAGTGTCTCTGAAGGAACATGTCCTCCGTTCCACTGCCATTCAATCTCGCAGTCTGTTCCGGCATTGAGCCATGCAATCTGCATATTAAGTGATGAGAACATTGACATATCGCCCTCTGCTGCTCCCATTACGATTCTTGTCCATGTAGGAGCGTCAACATCGTCAGATCCGATGTAATTGAGTGGATTGTAAAGTTCAACTATGTTGTTGCCGTACTCATCGCCTGCCTCTATCTCTGCTATATCGCTCTGATATGACTCAAGCATCTCTTCGTAAGTAGAGTAATTTGCGGAATCAACTGTGCTTCCGGCTGACTGAGATGTTCCCTCATCAGGGGTTCCGACAACCATATCCTTGTTTTCGGATTCTGTATCCGTACTTTCTGTCTCTTCGTCTGCTGCTGCCACTTCCGTTACTTCTGCAGAATCTGTATCAGGTGCACCTTCGCTCATCTCTGCGGAATCTGTATCAGGTCCGCCTTCACCCATCTCAGACATATCTCCTCCGGGGCCGCCTTCGCCCATCTCAGACATATCTCCTCCGGGGCCACCTTCGCCCATTGCTCCGCCTGGGCCACCCATTCCTTCTGATGATGAAGATGATGCATATCTTCCTTCTATGAATGCTTTTGCTTTATCCTCTGTTGTCATATTGGCAACTTCTTCGTCCGAAAGTGCGTTTCCGTCCTCATCGAACCATGTCCATCCTTCAGCATAATCGAGATTGTCGAGATACCACTGAAGATTTGATGTGAACTCTGCAAGGTAAAGATCTAAATATGTTCCGCCGTATCCGTTTGTATCGGCATATTTTTCCTCATCATATTCTATGGTGAGTTCTATTGTATCGTCTGTATCCCCGTCTCCGTTTAAGTCGAAGCCTACCGCTGATTCTTCAACAGTGAGATTCTGATCATTTATATATTCCATGTATGAAGCTGAGAGATACTCTGCCATCTGTGCCTGGAAAGCTGTGTTGAAATCATAATCCGCATCGACATAATACTCCAGTGCCATAGCCATATCCGCTTCAGCGAGTGAGGTGATTGCACTGTATGCGATACATCCCCATGCTCCGTCCGATATCTCATAATCTACGCCGTCGATTGTAACTGTTGTTGTATATCCGCCGTCTGCAGTCGCATATACACCTACAGCGCCTTCTTCTATCTGATAATCATAGAAGTCCTCGCTGTTTGAGGTTGCGGCAAACATTGCAGCATGTGCTCCTCCGCCGGATCCACCTGTGGATACAAGATAATCTGTATTTCCCGGAAGGTTTCCAAGCAAAATATTATATTTTATAAATCTAGCACATGACTTCTGATCTGAAAGACAACTTGGAGCATCACCTGTGTATACCTCATTGCCGTCCTCGTCTGTATACGTATCCTGTTTTCCTCTGTTTCCGCATGATACATTGATATATCCTTCAGCGGCATATTCTGTGGAAGCGAGTGAGTTCTGCTGAGAACCGTATCCTGCTGCTCCGGTATTCAAAATGATAGGTGCCGTTGCGGCTGTATATACCTGTCCGTTCGTGCTTGTAACTTCTGCTTCATAATCGATCACAAGCGATCCTTTTACTGCCTCTGTATAATCCGCTGCAGTAACATCGCTTGCCCCGTCACCGTCGGTGTCAATTCCGGTCACATATGCTCCGGGCACGCAGACAGATACGCCCTGCTGATCCGGAAGTTCCTGATTGTAAACGTAAGGTGTTATGGAGAGAACCCACGCATCCGCGCTGCTGTCATATGACCACTCCTGGTCCTCATTGTTTGCAAGATTAAGTGCTTCCTCTATCTCAGCTTTCAGTTCTGCGTCCGCAACTTCTGAAGTGGAAGATGCTTGGCTTTCGTCACTGTCTTCACTTGCTGTTTCGGAAGCTTCTTCCGTTGTCTCGGTCTCTGTCTCAGATGACGATTCTGCAGTTGATGCAGTTCCGCAACCGGAGATAAGTCCTACCGTCAACGATGCCATCAAAAGTACTGATATCGCTTTTCTCTTCATTAATACTTTTCCTTTCTTTTCATACGTTTCTGTGATGATAATCACATAATATTATCCCAACCTTGAAAAGACCTTGAAAAAAATTGAAGAGTTTGTGAAACATTTTTATATGATATCTAGTTCTTTTGGCATACATATCCTCGGATTATTGGTTTCAAAGTCCCAGGTATGGTATCCGCCGCCCTGACAATTTTCTTTTTCCGGACATTTTTTGCACATCTCGCTTTTCTCCTCTTTGTGCTCCCTGAAAACCCTAAATCCGTTTTTCCAGACATCATATATTCTGTCTTTTTTTATATTTCCGTAGTTGAATTCCGGACGCCTCTCTATATCCAGACACGCGCATATATCTCCATTGTACTGTATGGAGGCGACTTGTATTCCCGCCCTACAGAAAAAATACCACGGTCTGACCTTGCGTTCATTCGGAAGTCCAAGATAATGGTTGCAACTGTATATCACATCCATATTTGCATCGTCAGACCTCGAAGCGATATAGTCTATCACATATTTGTAGTCCTTTGAATCCAGCATTATCTCCTTGTTTTTGCACGCTCTTCCTATAGGCTCAACGTTTATTATTCTCCAGTTTTTCACCTTGTGTAAGACAAGCTCCTCATATATAGAATCGAGTTCTCCTATATTTTTTTTGTGAACAACCGTAGTTATCATGCAAACAGGAATCTCTGCTTTTATAAGATTGTCGAAACCTTTCAGCGCCTCCTCATAGGCGCCTTCTTTCTGCCTGAATTCATCATGGGTTTTACCATATCCGTCAAGGCTTATGCTCACGGAATACATCCCGGCATTTTTAAGCCCTTTGGCAACCTCCTCTGTGATAAGTGTCCCGTTCGTGGTCATCCCCCACTTGTAACCCATATCATGGATTTGACGCATCATATCACATAACCCTTTTCGAAGAAGCGGCTCACCTCCGGTGACACTGATAAAAGGAAGCGGTTCGCTTTCCAGAATCAAGTCCTCTTTCAATATTTCGAGTGCCTCGATTATCTGCTTATCTTCCACCTCGTCTTTTAAAACGAGATCTCCGCAATTGCTCCCGCAATGTACACAGTGCTCGTTGCATCTCAATGTCGCCTCTATGAATAACGATTTGAGTTTTGGATCCTTCCTCAGGCTTTCTTTGTACTTATTTAATTTTTTGAAATGACCTGCCTTGACATAGTCAGGCAGGTCAGCATATTTATCTCGCATATTCTTTTGTCCGTCACTCCTCGGAGGTTTCTGTATCTTCAAATGTCTCAGGTGGACCATATACCAAAGTAGGAATCTCCGTTGCCGGGTCATACTCTGTCTCAATCATTATCTCAGTCTCCTCCGTGTCCTTTTCAGGCGACTTGGTCTCATTTTCCGTCTGCGTCTCCTCCTCGGACTCCTCCTCGGATTGGTCCTCGCTCTCGACCTCATCCGCTTCTTTTACCTCCTCGGATGCACTTCCGCATCCGACTGCGGTTGCGGCAGAAAATACCAATGCCCCTATCATTCCTATTATCTTTCTGTTTTTCATAGGACACCGCCTTTCATAAAGACTTATCAGATTGTTTTTACAGCGAATCTACAAGGGCATCGCAGAGCGCTTTTAATGAATCGAGTGTGGATTGATCCGCAGCAGACTTTAATGATACGAGCGGTTCTACAACCGTCATATTCTTCATTGTCTCAACACATTCCCTCATCTTTTTGTTTGCCACTGCAGCCCAGCTGCCGTTATCGATGAATCCAACCGTTCTTCCGGACAGATTGTGATTCTTGATATCCGTCAACAAAACATGCATATTGTCAAAGATCTCTCCATTGTATGTTGCGGATGCAAAAACCAATGTCGAGTACTCGAATGCTCTCGAAACAAGTTCGGAGACCGGTGTCTTTGACACATCATATACTCTTACGTCCTTAACACCTTTCTCTGCAAGCATAACCGATAAGATATCAGCCGCATTCTGTGTATTTCCGTAAACCGATCCACAAAATATTGCTACAGATTTCTTCTCCGGTGTATATGACGCCCATTTGCTGTATCGATCGAGCAACACGTCAATATTCTCTCTCCATATGTGTCCGTGAAGAGGAAGTATAAGTTTTAAGTCAAGTGCCTTTGCCTTGTTTAAGAGAGCAGTTGTCTGAACTCCGTATTTTCCTACAATATTTACATAATATCTTCTGGACTCATCCGCCCAGTCTCTCTCCCAGTCTACTTCATCAGCAAAAATATTACCGCTCATTGCACCGAAGGTTCCGAATGCATCTGCCGAGAAAAGTGCTCCGGCATATGTGTCATAGGAAACCATAACCTCCGGCCAGTGAACCATCGGAGCCGCCATGAATTTTAAGGTGTGCTTTCCAAGTTCAAGCGTATCTCCCTCTTTTATCACTATCGCCTTGTCCAATATATCAATACCGTAGAATTGGCTCACCATCTGAAGTGCCTTCTGTGATGTGACAACCTTCATATTCGGATATTTTAAAAGCAAATTTGGAATACATGCACAATGATCAGGTTCCATATGCTGAACGACCATATAGTCCAGTGTTCTTCCATCCAGGGCATGCTCAAGATTTTCTATAAAAAATCTTTCGACTGCCGAATCTATTCCATCCATCAGACAAGTCTTCTCATCGGATATCAGATAGTTGTTGTATGACATTCCTTCCGGAACCGGATAAACATTCTCAAAGAGCTCCAGTCTTCTGTCGGATGCTCCTAACCACCAGATGTCTTCGCCTACTTTTCTGACATTGTACATATAATTTCTCCTCCTGTGTTAAAGTGTACCCCACGGATTCTCCGTTGCATATCGGTCTCCCGCAGGTCTGTTGTATCCGATCTCAGCCGGATCGACTCCTATAAATTTGAGTGCTTCAAAAAGTGTCTTTCCGTAATGTCCGAACATGACAGCTCCGTGATGCGGATAGTTTTTGTCTATGAGCTCATATCTATAGAAACGTCCCATCTCTTTTATGGCAAAAACTCCGATTGAACCAAAGGACTGTGTGGCAACCGGAAGAACCTCTCCCTCAGCGGCATATGCTCTGAGTTTTGCGTCCGCTGTAGACTGAAGTCTGTAGAAAGTGATATCTCCTGCAGAAATATCTCCTTCCATCGTTCCGTCGCACCACTCCTTCGGATGTGTGTTCGCCATGATCTTCTGGTATCCAATATGTGGATTTACAAGTTTTGCCGAGCAGGTATTTCCACAGTGGAATCCCATAAATACATCGGTTGCCTTGTAATCATAATCAAATTTTCCTTTTATGCTCTCCTTGTACATATCAGCCGGTACGGAGTTGTTGATGTCAAGCAAGGTGACAGGCTCTCCGCTTATGCAGATTCCGATATACTCCGAGAGTGTTCCGTAGATATCGACCTCACATGAAACAGGAATTCCTCTTCCCGTAAGACGACTGTTGACAAAACAAGGAACAAACTTGAACATATCCTCGAATGCCGGCCAGCATTTTGTTGTGAGGGCTACATATTTTCTGTATCCGATATTTGCATCCACCCAGTCAAGAAGTGTTGCCTCATATGCAGCAAACTTGTCTAACATCTGTGACTGTGCCTCTGAAATCTTTTCTTCATCAAGGGATAGCTCTCTCATCATATCTTTTTTGATATCTGCTATTCTCTCATTCTGAGCTTTCACTACAGCCGGATCGAGATTGTATTTCTCAGGGCAGTAATGCTTCTCATATGCTTCAAAAAGATCAAGCTCAGACTCCTCCTCGATTTCAACATCGAGATTGTAAAGCTGCTTTATCGGTGCATTACATGCAAGAAAATTCTGAGGTCTAGGTCCGAATGAGATGATCTTGAGATTTTCAAGTCCGATTCTCACTCTTGCAATAGGAAGAAAATCGTGTATATTTTCTGCAACTCCCTCGGCATCTCTGACCGGATTCTCCGGTATCCATGCTCTCACATTTCTTAATGCAAGGTTGTAGGAAGCGTTCAACATTCCGCAGTAAGCGTCTCCTCTTCCCTCGACTCCAAGTGTGTTCTTTGACTCCTCTGCTGCCGCACTGTACATTACGGGTCCGTCAAAATGTTTTGCAAGAAGCGTCTCTGCTATCTCCGGTCCAAAGTTTCCGAGATATACGCATACCGCATTACATCCATGATCTTTCACGTCTTTTATCGCATTTACCATATCGATTTCGCTCTCGACTATGGTAATAGGGCATTCATAAATATCATCCGGATTGTATTTGACTCTGTAGGCCTCCGCTACCGCCTTTCTGCGCCCCACCGCAAGCGGTGCCGGAAAACAATCACGACTCACCGCAACAATACCGACTTTGATAACAGGAATATTTTCCATAATAAAACCCTTCCTCCCAATTATAATTTGATTGTCTGATTTTTCCTATCAAATCAGTCATACATTTCTGCTATTAATAAATTTTATCACATTTTATTTCGACAATATACTTAAATTATACTAAAAAAGACATTCTCACTATTCACACACAAAATGAAATATGATAGAATGATGCGAACAAAAATTGTGTAAACGGTGCCTCCATAACAGGAGGGTAAAAGGGAAGCAGGTGCAAATCCCGCACGATCCCGTCACTGTGATGGACGAGTATCCTATCTTTATGCCACTGACTTTTGTTGGGAAGGCGATGGGATATGATGACGCCAAAGCCAGGAAACCTGCCGTTTATAAAAAAGTACAGGAATTGATTTTCCGGATCACGAGGACTTGATCGTACATCTATTTATCATTTTATGACAATATTTGTCGGTATCTTTTGTCCCTCTGTCTTACGGCGGGGCTTTTCTTTTTTATGTGTCCGGATTAAAAATTCCAAAATAGGAGGATCATTATGAAAAACAGAACAAAATCAATCGTTGCTGTAACTTTAGTTTCAGCACTGAGCGCTATGCTTCTTGTGGCAGGATGCGGATCAAAGCAGGAAAGCGCTTCTTCAACCGAAACAGTAGAGACCGAAGTTACCGAGACAGTTGAAACTGAAACAACCGAAACTGATACTACCGAGGCTGAAACTACCGAAACAGAAGCTGCCTCTACCGAAGCAGCTGAGACAGAAGTAACTTCTGAAGGAACAAAGGATGTGACTTTGACTGTAGTTGACAACGAAGGAAACAGCACCAGCTATGAAGCCAACACAGATGCAGAGTATCTTTCCGAAGTATTCGATGATATTGAAGATCTCACTGTCGAGGGATATGATGATACATACGGCTTTTACATCACAGCTGTAAACGGACTCACCGCTGATTACGATGCTGACGGAGCTTATTGGGCTATTTATGTAAACGGTGAATATGGAATGTATGGAGCGGACACACAGCCTGTAACTGACGGCGATGCGTACGAACTTAAATATGAAACAGCAGGAAACTAATCACAAGATTATATTTACGGTTAAAGATATAGCGACCATCGGAATGATGGCCGCTATGCTTGAAACCGTAAAATTTGTTTTTCAAAGTATCCCAAACGTCGAGTTTGTGACTCTTTTTATAATATTATTCACTCTCTATCTGGGGCCTAAGACCCTTGTGTCTGTGTGGGCTTTTGTAGGTCTTGAATGTGTCGTATGGGGTTTTGGTCTTTGGACCATAATGTATTTTTACATCTGGCCAATACTCGTTATTCTCACTCTTCTTCTTAGAAAAAGTACTTCTTCATGGCCATTTGTGGTTTTGGCTACGTGTTTTGGTCTTTTTTTCGGCGCACTCTGTACAATTCCCTATTTTTTTATCGGTGGTGTGAGTACCGCTTTCGCCTGGTGGGTCGCAGGAATTCCTTATGACATCCTCCACGGAATATCAAACGGAATCGGTGCGTTTATACTTTTTAGACCTTTAAATCACATTCTTACCAGAGTAAAGAATGAAACGCTTAATAAAAGAGATTAATCATCAGATCTTCCAGCATTCCGGAAGGTCCTGTTTTTCCATCAAAACGGGTTCCTTGAATTCATATCCGTTAAGCTCTACTTCAACCTTATCTATAATCTCAGGTTCAACCGGCTCGTTTACCTCAATTGCAGGATCCGGATAATCAGTAACAGGACGGGTCTTTACTTTTTCAAGTCTAAAAATCTCATCCATCCCCTCCAAAACTTTTCCAAATACAGGATAAGTTCCTTTGTGCTCCGGACAGTCCCTCAGAGGAAAGAAGAACTCGGCTCCGGCAAGCCCTGCCTCACCGTATCCTCCCATACATACACATCCCGGATGTGAATCCAAAGGTTCTACATCGGGATTCAATTCAAATTCGTTTGGAATGAGATATTTTGCCTCATCACTATGAAAAGCGCTGTATGTCACATCCACCCAGTTTCCCGGTACGATTCTCTGTATGGCATGATTGTTCATTATTCCCTTCGTCGCCACATTTATAAAACTGTTTACAGTATTTGGCGCACTTTCCGGCAACAACTCAATCAGTATTTTCTTACCGTTTTTCATATATATGGTTGCAGTTGGATTCATCTGTTTTCTCCTGATTTTTTTCTGTTTGCAAAAGCAAATTTTCTATTCAATAATCTCAAGTTCATGAGAATAATGGTTCAAAACCTCTACTCCGTCCTCTGTCACAAGAACAAGATCCTCAACTCTCACGCCTGTATCTCCTTCAATATAGACACCCGGCTCTATCGAGAAGATCATTCCCGGCTCTGCTTTCCAGTCATTTGAAGATGAGACATCTCCGAACTCATGCTCATCAAGTCCGATAAAATGTCCGAGTCTGTGATTGAAGTTCGGTCCGTATCCGTGCTTGGTTATAAGATTTCTTGCGGCCGCATCGAGATCGGCTAAGGCTACACCCGGCTTTATCAAAGCTTCCGCTGCCTCATTTGCACTTCTGACAAGATTGTATACCTCTCTGCAGTGGTCACTCACACTCTTGTAATAGAAGGTTCTCGTCATATCGGAACAATATCCGTCCTTTATTCCTCCGACATCAAAAAGCACACAATCCCCCTCTTTAAGCACGGTGTCATCCGGCTCATGATGCGGGTCTGCGGCGTTCGCTCCGAAGGAAACTATCGGTGTAAAAGAATAATCATCCGCTCCGAGATCGAGATAAATCTGATGCATCTGATCGGCAACCTGCTTTTCGGTAACTCCCTCATGAATGAGACCTTTAAACTTTGCCATAGCCTTGTCATTTATGTCGGACGAGATTCTCATAAGTTCCTGCTCCTTCTCATCCTTTACACCTCTGGTTATATCAACCGCATAAGAACTGTTTGTGAATCCGGCTGCCGCATTATTTTCCATCAAAGGAAGCAAAAATCTTGCCTTTATATCCTTGTCCACTCCGAGTTTTTTGTCCTTATCTATAACTTTAAGAAGAGCATCCGTAACCGAATCCGTATCCGAAAGCCACACTTTTTCAACTTCCACACCGTCCGGTATTGCAAAAAGCTTGTTTAAGAACATTACATGCTTTCCGTTTGCATTTATGTAAAAGGCAAAAAATCTTTCAAATGGTGCGACATACACATCCGTCAGATAATATATTGATCTTGGGTCAGTTATGAGCATCTGCTCAAGTCCCATACCTTTAAGTCTTGATAAAACTCTCTCTATTCTTTCTGTCTTCATTTTATTAGCCTCCTGCTACAATTTTTTTCTCCAAAAGCATCAACTCAGCCGGAGAAAAATCCCCGACTGAGTTAAATTATAGCACTCTTGTTTTCAGTTAGAATTGTTTTCTGAGCTTTGGATCGAGAAGATCTCTCAATCCGTCACCGATAAAGTTTGCTCCGACTGCCATCGTGAATATGGCAAGTCCCGGAAAACCTGCTACCCAGAATTTGTTGAAATATTCAACTCCGTCCGACACCATCATTCCCCATTCCGGTGTTGGCGGTGCGGAGCCAAGTCCCAAGAAGCTCAAGGTCGAGAACATGAGAATCTGGTTTCCTATATCGGTTGTTGCCATTATAAGAACCGACTGAATACTGTTCGGGATTATCTCCTTAGTGAGTATTCTGATTCTTGATGCTCCAAGCACCTCTGCCGCCTCTACGTATTCATTCTCCTTTATGCTGAGTACAACACTTCGCATAAGTCTCGCGTATGTAGGCCATGCGACGATGACAAGTGCAAACATTGTGTTGAAAAGATTTGATCCCATCACGGCATTTATAATCATTGCGAGGATGAGTGAAGGGAAGGACAAGATCATCTCTGACAGACGCATCATGATATTGTCGGTTTTTCCACCCACGTATCCGGCTATGGCGCCGTAAAAGGTTCCTATTATTCCCGCTATAAGCACAGTCAAAAGACCTGCGAGCAGAGAATATCTTCCACCGTATATAACACGGCTGAAAATATCTCTTCCAAAGTTGTCCGTTCCGAAAAGATGCGCAAGGGACGGCGCCTCAAGACGCATTTCGGCATTCTGTTCTATCGGATCGTACGGAGCGACTACCGGCGCAAAAATGGCCATTATTATCCAAAAGATGCACACAACCACTCCGAGTGTAAACAAATAATTTGATTTAAAAAGTTTCTTTGCAGCACGTATCATTAACTTACCCTCACTCTCGGATCTATTATTCCGTACAGGATATCAACTATAGTGTTGATAACCATGTAGTTTAATGCAATGAGAAGTGCCACACCTATGATTGACGGGTAGTCATTTGCCATAACCGACTGGTATGCAAACTGACCTACTCCCGGCCAGTTGAATATAGTCTCGACAAGGACCATTCCTCCGAGAAGGTTTCCGAGTCCAAGTCCTATAACCGTCAATACCGGTATAAGAGCATTTCCAAGTGCATGATAAAGAATGAGTCCCGTACCTGAAAGACCCTTTGCTTTCGCCGTTCTTATGTAGTCCGTCGACATTACGTCAAGAAGGTTCGATCTTGTTGTTCTTGTGATAAGTCCCATTGTGAAAGCCGCAAGAACGATCGCCGGAAGGATCAGATGGCTTAGCGCATCGAGTGCCTTTGCCGGATTACCTTCCAAAAGTGAGTCGATAACATACATTCCGGTCACGGTTGCCGGTGCGGAAAAAGATGTGCTTAGTCGTCCCGGTCCCGGGAATATCTGCAGTTTAAAATAGAAGAAGAACAACATTATAAGAGCAAACCAGAAGCTCGGAAGGCTTACACCTGTAACGGATATAGCTCTCACTATCTGATCTATGATACTGTTTCTCTTTACTGCCGATATGATTCCGAAGAAGATTCCAAATATGGTCGCAAAAATGATTGCAACGAGCGCAAGCTCTATTGTTGCCGGATAGCACCTTGCAAGTTCGTCCAGCACAGCATTGTTTGTACGAATCGATGTTCCGAGATCAAACGATATAAGGCTCTTCATATATAAGAGATACTGTATGATCACGGGTTTATCCAATCCGTATTTTGCTCTGTATGCTGCGACAACGCTCTCGTCACTCAATGCTCTCTGGCTCAAGTTTGCCGTAACCGGATCACCGGGTATAAGTTTTGTCAAAATGAATACCAGCGTGGCCACGCCGAAAAGCATGACCACAAGGTATAATAATCTTTTTCCTATAAATCTTAGACGATCCATACGTCTGATACCTCTTTACTGTACATTTACCTGGGTGAGATCCACTGTGTAAGGATCAGAGAATGCAACACCCGAAAGTCTTGAATTGTATGCCATTGGACATGGTGCCTGTGCAAGCATGACGAATGGTCCATACTCATATGTAGCTTCCTGAATCTCCTTCAGAACAGCCTCTCTGTCAGCGTCCTCTGTAGCATTTGTAGCCTTGGTGTAAAGCTCTGCAATGTCAGCGTCCATCTCTGCTGTCCATCCTGCACGAAGTCCTACAACTCCTCCCGGAAGGAACTCAAGCTGTACGTTTGGATCGTTGTAATCGATTCCCCAGTACATAACTGTGAATCCGAGTTTTCCGTCACGGTAGTCATCACCGTATCCTGCTGCCCATGCTTCAGATACGATATTTACGTTGATTCCGATCTGTGCAAGGTCGCTTGCAACCTTCTGTGCGAGATCTGTAAGAGGAATTCCCTCCATAGCGAGATCACATACTGTAAGGTCCACATCAAATCCGTCCGGATAACCTGCTTCTTCAAGAAGAGCTTTTGCCGCATCAAGATCGGTATAATCTGTTGAACGCTGTCCCAATGATCCAAAGAATCCGTCCTGGATTATAGAATAAGGAGTTGTTGTTCCCTCTCCACAGATTGTCTGAATTCCCGCATAGTCAACAGCAAGTCTGATAGCCTGCTGAACCTTAGGATCGGATACAGGGCCACCGATTGACTCATCCATGTTCATCATGAGGAAGGAAACTGTCTTTGTTGAGCTGTTCAAGAGGGTGATTCCGTCTGTTCCCTCGAGCTCGCTCATTGTGTCCTCAGTCATGTTACATGCGATATCGATATCTCCTGTTGAAAGTGTCATCATCTGAGTATTTGCGTCATCCTGAATCTGGATGATATATTTGTCAACATTTGTTGACTCTCCCCAGTATGAAGGGTTCTTCTCAAGAACGATCTCAGAATCCGGAATATAGCTTGTCATTACAAACATTCCGGAGCCAGCTGATGTAGAGTCAAGATAAGCCTGAGCAGTATCTGCTGTGGCTGCATCCTCAGCATCGCTTCCACCGTTCTCTGTCACAACCGCACTGTCAAGGATTGAGCATGCGCTGTATGCAAGTTTTGAAAGGATTGCTCCATCCGGCTGTGTGAGGTTTATAACAACCGTCTTGTCATCCGGTGTCTCAATGCTGTCTATTGTATCTGTTATGAATGCAGGGTTTCCCTGAAGATTCTTTGTTCTGTTCAAAGAGAATGCTACATCTGCGGAAGTCATTGTATTTCCGCTTGCAAATGTGATTCCGTCTTTGAGTGTAAGTGTAAGAACCGTATTGTCCTCGCTGAACTCATATGTGTCAACGAGCATCGGCTCTGCCGAACCGTCGTTTGAGTAGAACTTGAACAAAGTCTCATAACATGCGTTGATAATCATCTGAGGATACTTCTCGTATACCTGTCCCGGGTCGAGTGTATCGAATCCTGATCCCATTGCTATAACTACTGTATTGTTGCCTGTGCTTTCGCTGTCCGTCGATGATTCTGCTTCTTCGCTCTCAGCCGATTCACTCTCTGCAGCTTCGGATGCGCTGTCAGAAGATGAGCTGTTTCCTCCGCATGCTGCGAGAGAAAAAGCCATCGCACCGGCGAGAACCAATGCCATTAATCTTTTTTTCATAATAATTCCTCCTGTAATTTAAATTTCGCTCACGAAAAAACGGAGCGTATATCTCAGCCGAAGATTGATTCTCGACCGAAATATATATGAGAATACCGCCACTATGCAGTAACATCTCCTTTTTTGTCATACAGATGACATGCTACAAAATGTCCTTCGTCCACCTCTTTAAGTTCAGGTTCCTCAACCCTGCATCTCTCACATGCCTTGCTACATCTCGTGTGAAAATGACATCCCGAAGGCGGATTGGATGGGCTTGGTACCTCTCCCTCAAGATGTATACGTTTCGTCTCCCCATCGGAGTCAACCTGCGGTATCGCCGAGAGGAGTGCTTCCGTGTACGGGTGATATCTCTTATCGTAAAGCTTGTCATAAGTTGCTATCTCAACCATCTTTCCGAGATACATAACGCCTACTCTGTCGCTCACCTGATACACCACGTTCAGATTGTGGGATATGAAGAAATATGTGAGTCCAAGCTTTTTCTTCAATGCTTCAAGCAGATTTAGAACCTGTGCCTGAACTGATACATCAAGCGCCGAAACAGCTTCATCACAAACTATAAGTTCCGGTTTCAATGCCAGCGCTCTCGCGATTCCCACACGCTGTTTTTGTCCTCCGGAAAGCTCGTGCGGATATCTACTCAAATGATATGTGTCAAGTCCTACCAACTGTATAAGTCGCTCTATCTCCGCGTCGACATCCACTTTTCCGGTAAGTCCGTGTATATCATACGGCTCGGTGAGTATCTGCTTTATCGTTCTCCTCGGGTTTAAGCATGCCGATGGATCCTGGAAGATAATCTGGGCTTTCTTTCTCATTTCCTTGAGATCGTTTCCCTTGAGTTTTGAGATGTCCTCACCGTCGATATATATATTTCCGTCGGTTGTATCCTGAAGTCTCACAAGAGTTCTTCCCAGCGTACTCTTTCCGCAACCGCTCTCTCCTACAACGCCGAAAGTCTCGCCCTTCATTATCTCGAAACTTATATCATCTACTGCTTTTACACTTCCGGCTTTCTTGTTTTTGCCTTTAAAATGAACTTTTACATGCTCAGCTTTTAAAAGCACTTCCTTCTCATTATTTATCTCTGACATTACAGGGCCTCCTTTTCTTCATATAAGAAACATTTGACCTGTCTTGTGTCTGATATGTTTATAACCGGAGGCTCTTCTTTCTTACATCTCTCGGTCGCATACGGACATCTAGGCCAAAAACTGCAGCCCTCTATTTTCTCCGTAGGATTCGGAACAGAACCTTCTATTGTCTCCAAAGGCGGTCTGTCTTTTGTGATCCTAGGTATGGCATTCATAAGTCCTTTTGTGTACGGATGTTTCGGATTGTTGAAAAGATCTTTTACCGATGCTTTCTCAACTATTCGACCTGTGTACATAACGATAACGTTATCGCACAGTTCTCTTACGACACCCAGATCGTGGGTGATAAAGATGACGCTTGTATTCATCTCCTCGTTCAAATCTCTGATGAGATCGAGGATCTGCGCCTGTATGGTGACGTCAAGCGCTGTCGTCGGTTCATCTGCTATAAGGATCTGAGGTCTGCATGCCAAAGCCATGGCTATCATGACACGCTGTCTCATTCCGCCCGACATCTGATGCGGATACTCATGTGCTCTCACCTCAGGGTTTGCAATTCCGACAGCTCTCATCATCTCTACAGCTTCCGCAAAAGCTTCTTTCTTTTTCAGACCTCTGTGAAGTCTCAAAGACTCCGCTATCTGCGAACCGCATTTTATAATAGGATTTAAGGAGGTCATTGGCTCCTGGAAGATCATGGATATCTCGTTTCCACGGATTTTCTCCATCTCCTTCTCGGATTTCTTTACAATATCTTCACCCTTGTAAAGAATCTCTCCTCCGGTGATCTTTCCCGGCGGGTTTGGAATAAGCTGCATAACTCCCAAAGAGGAAACGCTTTTTCCGCTTCCGGACTCTCCTACTATTCCGAGTTTTTCGCCCTTGTGAAGTTTGTAATCCAGATGATTGATAGCCTGGACCGTTCCCTCGACTGTGTTGAACTGAACACACAGGTCCTTTATTTCAAGTATTTCTTCCGCTTGATTCATAGGTAAACCTTCTTTAAATAACTCTCAAATTAATCCGCCATTATACGTTCTCACTCTCACACCAACGCGTTGGTGTGCAAAAGCGGGACGGTATAAAAAAAGTGCCCGCGCTAAGGAATAATACTCCCTTATTCGAACACCCTTGTCCTACGAATTAAAACTATATTACATAACTGCGTATAAATATGCAAATAGGCAAATAGTCCTATATAGCTTTTCCGGAAACAAAGAACTTGACTAAAGTACCATAAAATTTTATCATATTAATTAGTTCTTTATTCCTATTTTACAATAATAAAAGGGGGATTTATTATGATAAAAGGTAGAAGAATCAACACATCTAAAACAGGCCAGATCGGCCTGAAAGACTCCATCAAGACCAAGCTTATAATCGTGATGTTTTTGGTAGTGGCCATGCCGTTGATAGTATCTATAATCATCAGTTATAAAAATTCAACTACCAAGTCACTTTCCGATGCGAAGGAAAATCTTCAATGGCAGACCGATTATGTAAGAGCGGAATTTCAGACAATAATAGAAAAAAACATTGCCTGTCTGACCACCTTTGCCTCGGCGCCTTCGACGATAACATTTCTTGCCGAATACGGCAATGATGTCATTCCGGACAGTGCTATTTTAACTGAGATGCTTTCCATAAATGATTATCTCGCAGATGGTAATATCACCGTAATCTCCGGTCCTGATGGTATGCAGTACGTAAGAACAACAGGCGACTGCGTGGATATCTCGGCAAGAGAATACTATCAGGAAGCCATGGCAGGAAACATCTATATATCAAACATACAGGTCTCCACCTCGACCGGTAACCGTATGTTTACAATATCTGTTCCTGTTTTCAGTGACACAACCGGTGAAGTTCTGGGTATTGTTCAGCGAAATATAGACCTCACCGCAATCCACAATTTCCTTGTCGAAAACTGTGAGGAAGCATTCGTCCTCGACAGAACCGGTATGGTAGCAGCGCATTCACAGTACGATTTTGTAAATGGTGAACATGAGGAAGAGGATCTTTCAGACACACCGATAATGAGTTCCGGGCTTGAAAGCGGATACTATGAGTCCGATACCGGAAAAGGCTACACGTCTATGATCACCTACACCTCAGAACCTACAACCGGTTTCAAGATTGCTGCCGCAAATTCTTCTTATGTTGTTCTCGCAAGTGCTAGGCGCGGAGCTTATATAGTAGTTATAGTAGGTATAGTTCTTCTTGTGATTGCTACGATTATTTCCATCATAATAGCAAATAGTTTTACAAGACCTATAAGCGATATAAATGCCTCACTCAAGTCGCTCTCCGAGGGATCGTTTATAAAGATAAAGACCAATACAAAGAGAAAAGACGAGTTCGGGCAGATGGTAAATGCGACAAATACCGTTATAGAAAAGCTTTCTGAGATTGTATCTCACATAAAGGCAAACACCTTACATGTAGGATCGTCCTCCGACGAGCTCTCAAATATGGCAAATCAGATTTCACATACCGCAGAGGATGTTTCAAATGCAGTTCAGGAGATTGCTACCGGAGCTGCCCAGCAGGCGGATGAAATCCAACAGGCTTCCGAAAATGTCGGAAAGATTGGCGATGCAGTTGCAGATGTTCAAACCTCTACAGACAGCTTGAGCGAGCTCACTGAGAAAATGAAAGATGCATCCGAAGCATCCGGAAAATCACTTTCCGCTCTTCAGGATTCTTCTACCGAGATGACTGAAAGAATAGACGAGATTTCTCAGACCATACAGAAGACGCAGGAAGCAGTTTCAAATATCAATGACAAGGTTGACGGTATTTCTTCCATCGCAACCCAGACAAACCTTCTTTCTCTCAATGCGAGCATTGAAGCCGCACGAGCAGGTGAGGCAGGTAGAGGTTTTGCGGTTGTCGCAGAGGAAATCGGAAAACTAGCTGACGATTCTAAACATATGGCAGACGAAATACGAAGAGAGATGGATGTTCTCCTCGAGCAGTCCAACTCAGCCGTAAGTGCGGCCGAGGATGTAAAACAGGGCAATATCGATCAGCAGAGTGCTCTCGGTGAGACTATTGATTCTATAAACGGTATGCTTGAGTATATCGACAATACCGTAGGTGGTGTAGAATCCATAAGTTCAGGCGCAAATACCTGCGTTGATTCAAACAATGCGGTTATCGATGTCATCAGCATGCTCTCAGCAATCTCACAGCAGAATGCGGCATCCAGCCAGGAGACCGGAGCTTCCATGGAAGAGCTTTCCGCTACAGTTACAACACTTGCCGGTAACGCCGGAGACCTTAAAGATATTGCGGACGCCTTAAACAAGGATATGGAATTCTTTAAAGATTGATAAAATTACAGATCAATATATAAAAATATACCGTGCCGAAACTTCGGTACGGTATATTTTTTTAGTCAATTCCCAATATGTCTTTTGCTTTCTTTACTTCCTCATCCGTCGGTGGATCGAAGTCGTCAAGCGAATACTTTATTCCAAGATCTTTCCATTTCTGTACACCGAGCGTATGGTACGGAAGGATCTCCACTTTCTTTACACTGTTCAGTGTCTTTATAAAATCTGCGGTGTCTTTCAGATCTTTCTCATCGTCGGTAAGCCCCGGAACCAGAACACGTCTGATCCACATATCTTTATTGTTGTCCGACAGATATTTCGCCATCTCAAGAATATTCTTGTTTGAGCATCCTGTAAGATCCTTGTGTTTCTCATCATCCATCTCTTTCAAATCGAGCATGAACAAGTCGGTGACTTTCATCAGTCTGTCGAATTTTTCAAGGTATTCAGGCGTCATCTCAAAAGGATTCCCGCTCGTGTCAAGGCAGGTGTTTACCCCCTTGCTCTTTGCTATCTCAAAAAACTCCGTCACAAAATCCATCTGCAGAAGAGCTTCTCCTCCGCTGACCGTGATTCCGCCGTTGTTTTTCCAGTAGGTCTTATATCTGTATACCTTGTCAAAAAGTTTCTGTGCTTCCCACTCTTCACCGCAACCTGTCTTCCAGGTGTCAGGATTGTGACAATACCTGCATCTCATATTACAGCCCTGGAGAAAGATACAATATCTTACTCCCGGGCCGTCAACAAGTGCAAATGATTCGAAGGAATGTATGTATCCTTTATTGCTCATATTGCTTATTTCTCTTTATATCTCCCGCATTACATGCTTGCGTGACAGGTACGTGCGATTACATCGAGCTGCTGCTCACGTGTGAGGTTGATGAACTTAACTGCATATCCTGAAACACGGATAGTGAAGTTTGCATATTCCTCTTTCTCAGGATGCTCCATAGCGTCCTTAAGTTTTTCGATACCGAAAACGTTCACGTTGAGGTGATGTGCTCCCTGATCGAAGTATCCGTCCATAGCCTGAACGAGGTTGTCCTTCTGCTCGTCTATATCATGTCCGAGTGCTGAAGGGTTGATTGTCTGTGTATTTGAAATACCGTCAAGCGCCCACTCGTAAGGAATCTTTGCAACTGAGTTGAGAGATGCAAGAAGTCCGTTCTGCTCTGCGCCGTATGATGGGCTTGCTCCAGGTGAAAGTGGCTCTCCGGCCTTTCTTCCGTCCGGAAGAGAACCTGTTGCTTTTCCGTAAACTACATTTGATGTAATTGTAAGGATAGATGTTGTAGCCTCTGAACGACGGTATGTGTGGTGCTTGTTGAGCTTGCCCATGAATGTACGGAGAAGCCATACACCGATCTCATCTGCTCTGTCATCATCGTTTCCGTATCTTGGGAAATCACCTGTTGTCTCATAATCAACAGCAAGTCCGTTCTCATCACGGATAACCTTTACGTTTGCATACTTGATTGCAGAAAGTGAATCGATAACATGTGAGAATCCTGCAATACCTGTTGCGAATGTACGACGTACATTTGTATCGATGAGAGCCATCTGAGCTGACTCATAGTAATATTTGTCATGCATGTACTGGATGAGGTTCAATGTATTTACATATACATCTGCAAGCCAGTCAAGCATTGCGTCATATTTGTCCATAACTTCATCGTAGTTTAAGTACTCAGAAGTAATCGGCTGATATTTAGGTCCAACCTGAACTTTGTTCTTCTCGTCGATACCACCGTTGATTGCGTAGAGAAGACATTTTGCAAGGTTTGCTCTTGCTCCGAAGAACTGCATCTCCTTACCTGTCTGTGTAGCTGATACACAACAGCAGATAGCATAATCATCGCCCCAGATTGGCTTCATAACATCATCGTTCTCATACTGGATAGAAGATGTTGTTATTGAAATGTAAGCTGCATATTTCTTGAACGCATCCGGAAGCTTTGAAGAGTAAAGAACTGTGATGTTCGGCTCCGGTGAAGGTCCCATATTCTCAAGTGTGTGAAGTACACGGTAATCAGTCTTTGTGATCATTGAACGTCCGTCAACTCCCATACCTGCGAGATCGATGGTTGCCCATACAGGATCTCCTGAGAAAAGCTGGTTGTAGCTCTCAGGACGTGCGAACTTAACCATTCTGAACTTGAGAACCATGTGGTCGATAAGCTCCTGTGCCTCTGTCTCTGTGAGGATGCCCTTCTTCAAATCTCTCTCGATATATATGTCGAGGAATGTACATACACGTCCGATAGACATTGCTGCACCGTTCTGTGTCTTGATAGCTGCAAGATATCCGAAGTATGTCCACTGAACAGCTTCCCTTGCGTCCTTAGCCGGCTTTGAAATATCAAATCCGTACATATTTGCCATCTCTTTCATATCCTTAAGAGCGTTGATCTGCATCTGAAGCTCTTCTCTCTGACGGATAACCTCACCCTTCATGGATCCTGAACCGCAGACAGCCTTGTCAGCCTCTTTGCACTCGATGAGATGATCGATTCCGTAGAGTGCGATACGACGATAATCGCCGACGATACGTCCTCTTCCGTATGTATCAGGAAGACCTGTTATGATCTTGTTCTTTCTGCACGCACGCATCTCAGGAGTGTATACATCGAATACTGCCTGGTTGTGTGTCTTGTGATACTGTGTAAAAATCTTGTGGAGCTCAGGGTTTGGAGTATATCCATACTCTGTGAGAGATTTCTCAGCCATCTGGATTCCACCGAACGGCATGAATGCTCTCTTAAGAGGCTTGTCAGTCTGAAGTCCGACTACCTTCTCAAGTCCTTTAAGTGATTCATCTATATATCCCGGAGCATGTGATGTGATGGTCGATACGATATCTGTATCCATATCAAGTACTCCGCCTTTTTCACGTTCTGCTTTCTGAAGTTTCTGAAGTGCTCCCCAAAGCTTGTCTGTTGCCTCGGTAGCAGGTGCTAAGAATGACTCATCTCCGTCATACTCTGTGTAGTTCTTCTGAATAAATTCACGAACGTTGATTTCTTCTTTCCAGAGACGTCCTTCAAATCCGTCCCACTGTTCATAATTGACCATTATTAGTCCTCCTCATTATATGTGTGAAATTATAGCCCATTGTCTTACCCGGCTCATAGAATACTATGTCGTTAATTTTTTGTCAATCGTTTGAAATTATGTTTTTTTATCAATACATTTCTATATACAAAAAAAGGGTGGTTATTGTTATATCATTCTCAATAACCGCCCTTTTTACAACATTTTGTATCTAAAAAAATACATCTGTACAGTTTTTCCACACTTGTATACCAAATGAATTTATGGTCGTTTTTGCGTGTTTTTATATTTTCTCATATCTATGAAAAATCTTGTCCTCTCCACATACATGTTTCGTCCCGTCGTTGTCTATTATAATGTAGTCATCCTCATTTATATAAGTAAGACCTCTGTGGTGAGAAATATAAGGACATACAATCGCGCCGTCTTCCCTCTTGATCTTCACAAGGTGGTCGGTAACTATATATCCCTCTGTTGTAATTACATCGGCCCAGAGTGTAAAACCATCTTCGATGTTGCAGCCCTCTTTGTATTTTATAACTTCTGCTTCAAGCGGTACTCTTCTACACCTCATAATCTCCCCTCCTTATTATGATATGTCTTTGCTTTATGCATTTATAATATATGAATTGATATTATATGCATTAATATAAATTGCTTTGTGGTATTTGCATTTTATCACACCTGTTACTTTTTTACTAGCATTTGACGCATTCTACTATATAAAACTATTAAAAATGATCCATAGCTATATATCTAGCGATGATATTTCTGTCGTCTCCGCAATAACAGAACCTCTCCAACCTGTTCGCCGGTGATAGAGGAAGTCCCTCATCTTCAACGCCGTCTATTACAATAGCCTCAAAATCTTTTCCTTTTTCAAAGGATCCGAGGTTTCCGAATACCTCTCCGCCCTCCTTTGTTGCCATATAAAAAGCCTCTGCGAAGGTGAGCGTTCCATTGTTCTCAGGCTCGTAGAACGCTTTCAGTTTTGAGAGCTGCACGGCTCTTGCCACCTGTTTGTAGACAGCCACTCCGTGTCCCGCCCCGACATCAGAGCCCAAGGTTATTTTTATATCCCTGTCAGAAAGCATCTTTGCAGGCATAATTCCCGCGATTATATTGTTTGTCGCATCAGGGCAATGCACTGTGATCGCATTGTACTTCTTTGCGATTCTTATATCATCTTCCCCCGGGAAAATAAAATGTCCCAGAATAGATGGCCCATTGTCCAAAAGCCCTGCCTTCTCGTATATCTCCGCATCACAACTGCAGTCGTCAAAAAGCCTTACAGCTTCCGCCTTCTCCCATATGGATTCAACAAGATGCGTCTGCATTCCGACCGAATATTTCTTCGCAAGTCTACCCAATCCGTACAAAAGCTCTCTGCTGCAGGTCGGCG
This sequence comes from Lachnospiraceae bacterium, assembly GCA_024695665.1. Taxonomy (GTDB): domain Bacteria; phylum Bacillota; class Clostridia; order Lachnospirales; family Lachnospiraceae; genus JAILHT01. Next base: position 21,271 of record JAILHT010000088.1, on the reverse strand, counting down.
CAAATCTTGGTGTAAGAATAGGTTTTACCCTCTCTCCCCCTATATGTTTTTCGAGAAAAGCTTCCGTCTCCTTGAGTGACTCTTCAGTGTCCTCGGTAAGATAATCCGGCGAGTTCATATCCATGTTCACCTTTCCGACAAACCCATGCATTTTTGCATCTTCCATAAACTTTATGAGATGCCCTGCCGTATCGCCATGTATCGTGGTATAGAAGCTTGCATGAAAAGTTCCGTTCTTTATCATGTCATCCACAAATGCCTTGTATATTCTGTCCGCATACTCCGCATCCGAAAATTTTGCCTCCTCCGGAAATGTGTATGTGGAAAGCCAATCAGAGAGAATGAGATCCATGCCGGTTCCCCTCTCGGCATACTGTCCGCCGTGGACATGAAGGTCCGAGAACGGCGGGATTATGAGGGCTCTTCCGTGATCTGTAACCGGTGCTCCCTCATACTGTTTTGGAATACTTTCATATATTCCAAAAACCTTGCCGCTTTCGACGGCAAGGTAACTGTTTTCATGTATTTCAAGTTCTTTTTTGTTCTTGGAAAAAACTATATCTCCGTGGTAAAAATGCATACCGGAACACTCCTTTATTTCTTTTTAGGCTATTCCCATAGCCAGCGCAACAATCGGTATCGTGACGATTGAAAGCATGGTGGTAAGTGCGACTCCGCTTGAGGCAGCCTCCTCATTTCCACCGTACTCTATGGCTCCCATTGCAATCATTGCACCTGTCGGCATAGCTACGCTGAGAGTAGACAGATGTACTATGTACATGTCGTCAAGCACATTGCTTAAGACAAGATATACTATCAAAGGTATGAGAAAGAGCCTCATCACGGCAACACCGTACAGCGAACGCTGTTTTAAAGTCTCTCTCACCGAATAGTTCGCCATTGTTCCTCCTATGCAGACCATGGATAGGGACGACATTGAACTTCCTACAAAACCGAGGCTCTCGTTCACGAACTCCGGCAGTTTTATTCCGGTAAAATACAGCACAAGCGCACCCATACATACGAGCGACGGTGCGCTGAAGATTGTCTTTAAATCGAGTTTTGTCTTTTTGCCGCTGCTTTTTGCAAGCATATAGATTCCGTATGAATAGAATAAAATATTGTACGGAAGATTTAATATCGCGAGATAGAAAACCGCCTCGTCGCCAAGGAATGCCTGTGCTACAGGATATCCCATCAGAGCGCAGTTTGAAAAAACGAGCATCAACTGGTAGACACAGCTTGTATTGTCAGGAACCTTCCATATTGTAAAAATGATTCTAGATACGATTATCATTCCCACATATATGCACACTCCTGTGACAAACAGTGTGAGCACAGTGCCCATGTCGCTTCTGTCCGCAGTTGACATTGAATAGACAATATACATCGGCGCAGCAACCCTAATTAAAAAGGAGGAAATGGATTCCACTCCTCCTTCTTTAAATATGCCCACGCGTCTGCAATAGAATCCGACTACCATAGCCAGAAATATCTTACACATTGTAGTAACTATAAGCATAACATCCTCCGATCATAGTCCCCGTAAAGATCAGATCAAACCAACCTTTCTCTTAACCTTTGAAAGAGTGCGGTTTGAGATAGATGTTGCTATCTTTGCACCTTCCGTGTACATTTCCTCAAGATATGCCTTCTCGCCTTTGAGTCTGTCGAACTCCTCTCTGATAGGTCTCAAAGACTCGACAACGACTTCACCTACGGCCATCTTGAAGTCTCCGTATCCTTTTCCGGCAAATTCTGCCTCTGTCTCCTCTATTGTCTTTCCTGCGAGGATAGAATAGATAGACATGAGGTTGTTTATGCCGTCTTTTCCTTCTTTATAAACAACTTCTGTATCCGAATCGGTTACGGCTCTCTTAAACTTGCTCATAATGACATCAGGAGTATCAAGAATTGATACAAAACCATTTGGATTTTCATCAGATTTTGACATTTTCTTGGTAGGATCCTGAAGCGACATAACCCTTGCTCCGCTCTCTGATATGTAAGCATCCGGAACGGTGAATGTCGGGCTGTATCTGCTGTTGAATCTCTCCGCAAGATCTCTTGTAAACTCGAGATGCTGCTTCTGGTCAGCGCCTACCGGCACGAAATCTGCCTGGTACAAAAGGATATCCGCTGCCATAAGTACAGGATATGTGAAAAGTCCGGCATTTACGTTGTCCGCATGTTTTGCCGACTTATCTTTAAACTGTGTCATTCTCGAAAGTTCTCCAAACTGAGTCAATCCTGAGAGAATCCATGACAGCTCGGTGTGAGCATGAACATGACTCTGTATAAACACGAGACTCTTTTTAGGATCTATACCGCATGCAAGAAGAAGAGCATAAGCTTCAAGTACCTGTTTTCTGAGCTTTGCAGGTTCCTGACGTACAGTGAGTGAATGTAAATCCGCTATAAAATATGCGCACTCAAACTCTTCCTGCATTTTCTCCCAGTTTCTTATTGCACCTATATAATTACCGAGTGTAAAAATACCCGTTGGCTGAATTCCGCTTAGTATTCTTTTTTTCTTTTCGTTTTCCACTTTTTTATCTCCTTTGCACGTATAACTAAAAATATAGAACAATGTTTAAATTTAGTCAATCGCGGAGGCTGTTTTATCAGCTACTTTTAAGAATACAAAACCAAGTGCAAAGAATACTGCCATAAAAGCAACCGCTACATTTATCGTTCCGCCGTAGAGTTTTACCGTAGCTATTACGGCAGACCCCAAAAATGACGATCCCTTTGAGAAAATGTCATATATTCCAAAATATTCTCCTGAATGCTCCGGCGGAATGATTTTTGCAAAATACGATCTGGAGAGCGACTGAATCGATCCCTGGAAACAACCGACTCCGAATGCCAATATCGCAAAGCCTACAAGGCTCTTCAAGGTGAGCGCATAAAGGCACACGAAAAAATATCCGACAATACAGACCAAAATCAGTTTTACTGTCTCATACTTCTTTGAAAGCCTTGAAAAAACAAGCGATCCCATAAAAGCGACAACCTGTGTCAAAAGGAGCGTCACAACCTGACCTACCGCATCAAGATTAAGGTCAGTTCCTATGTTGATGCAGTTGTCTATGATTGTTCCGACACCGTCGATATAGAGGAAAAATGCAAGGAGAAAGAGTGCTACCTTCTTGTCCTTTGTCACGATATGCTTGCAGGTTCCTACTATCTGAGAAAAAAGTCTTCCCGCCACATGGCTTCCTCTCTCGACATAATGTATCTGTTTATAATTTCTTATAAGCGGTACAGTCACGACAAACCACCATACCGCAGTAACTCCGAATCCCACTATCATGGTGGCTCTGAGACCTATCATCCCAAGCATATCAGGTCCCAGTATGTAAAAAATGAGTGCGACGATAAAAGGGATGCACGAACCGATATATCCCCACGCAAACCCGTGTGATGAAACCATATCCATCCTCTCGTTTTCGGTGACGTCACTAAGCATGGAATCATATACAACCTGCGAGGTGCTGTACAGAATCTTTGTTATAACAAATATAAGAATAAAAAGCACCCAGTTCGGGGCGAATCCGTTTAGCACACAACCTATCGTTCCTGCTGCAACCGTTGTTGTAAAACAGATTTTTTTCATGTCCTTATAATCCGAAATCGCTCCGACAAAAGGTCCTATAATGGCAACTACCGCTGTCACGATAGCAACAGCAAGAGAATAATAAGCTGTCGCCTTGTCCGAGCTTATCTGTCCCGGATTGCTTCCTATAGCAAGGCTCTTAAACCATATTGGTAAGAGCGAACAGGCAAGCATTGTGAACGCGGAGTTTCCGACATCATACAACACCCAAGAAAACTCCTTCTCACTCAGATTGCGAAACACCTTTGTCCTGTTTAAGGCTGCAAAAAGCCCCCTCTTTTCGTTCATTGATAAAACCCCCAAATTTTTATTATCTTCTCTCTTTAAAAGAGCTTAAAACAGCCTTTATTTTCCGACTACCTCCACCGCGATATCCGGATAATTCGTTATGATTGCTTCGACGCCTTCTCTGCAGAGCATCTCCATATGTTCCCTCTCGTTTACGGTCCATATGTGAGTGCAAAGACCTGCTTCCTTTGCCTTCTTTATGTACAGAGGATCCTGCCCGTAGTGATATATAGCAGGATGCAATGCCTCAATCCCCGCGTTCAAACCTTTTAGATACGCACAAGGATTTACGATAATATCCTGAATCAAAAGGCCGCATTTTGCCTCACTGCATATTTTTTTTACTCTGAGCACAGACTCGTGGTTGAAGGATGAAAACCATATATCGTCCATCATCTTCTTTTGATTGACCAGATCTATCACCTTTTTTTCGATGCCCTCATACGCGAATATTCCGGTCTTGAGTTCAATATTTATCGTAAGCTTCGTCCCTTTTATCAGGTTCAAAACCTCCTCAAGAGTAGGAATCCTTGTTCTTTTTGCGTAGTCCTTTATCGGGAGTGAGACATCAAGCTTTCTTATGTCATCAAAATTTGTATCTTTTACATAGCCTTTTGCTCCGCTGACTCTGTCAACAGTCTCGTCATGAATTACTACAATCTCCCCGTCCTTTGTGAGCTGGACATCAAGCTCCACTCCATCGGCGTCAAGCTCGATGGCCTTTTCAAAAGAATCCAATGTGTTCTCCGGAGCGTATCCCGACGCCCCTCTGTGGCCCCACACCAAAGTTCTTTTGTCTTCTGTACTCATTTTATAACCTCCGGTTTCTTACAATCTGCTTATCGCATCCATAGCCAGATTCGATCTCTCACACTCCTCGCCCGAGAGCACGATCTGCCAGCATAAAGGGCTTCCTTTCATATGCTTTGCGGCATAACTTAGGCCGTTTGTCTTCTCATCCAAAAACGGTTTGTCTATCTGGTTTGGATCTCCCAAAAGTATGATCTTTGTGTCCTTGCCGGCTCTGGTTATTATACCTTTTGCCTGGTTCGGCGTCATATTCTGGGCCTCATCTATTATCAAATATGTTTTCACTATGGAACGTCCTCTGATGAAGTTCAAAGCCTCCATCTGGATTATTCCTCTGTCAAAAATCTCTGTGATTTTTCCCGAGAGTTCCTCCTCGTCGTTATATCTCTCCTCCTCGTCGGAGTCTAAGATCTGCTCAAGGTTGTCGATTATCGGTCTCATTAGAGGCGCTATCTTCTCCTGCTCGTCCCCCGGAAGGAAACCGATGTCGTCATCAAACTGGGCATTCGGCCTGCAGATCAAAACCCTTCTGTACTCTCTAGTCGGATTGTTGAAAGTTTTTTCAAGGCCGACCACAAGCGAATAAAAAGTCTTTGCGGTCCCTGCCATACCCTGAACAATCACAAGCGGTGCCTTGTCTGCCCCTGTCATAAGAGCCTCCTGCATAAAATACTGTCCAACGTTTCTCGGAGATACCCCATAAGGTTTTGCATTCTGAAATTCCAAAGGAACTATTCTTCCTCTTGAGACTCTACCCAAAACCGTCTTCTTCAAGGAGAGATCCGACCTTAAGATGACAAACTCGTTCTCCACAACCTCGAACTCTCTTCTCTCACCGTTGTCATCGGTGCTGTAAACCTTGTCGAGTTCTATTCCTTCTTTCATGAATTCGTTTATCATATCATCCGGAATAAAAAGCTCGCATCTTCCGGCATAATTTGCGTCGTCCTCCGAGATCTGCTCTCTGAAAAAGTCCTCCGCAACTATACCTACTATCTGCCCTTTAAGTCGCAAGATAAGATCTTTTGTGACAAGTATGACGTCCTCATTTGGATTTGACTCCTTAAGACCTTTACATACTTTAAGTATTCTGTTGTCCGATTTGTCGTCCGGTAGGTCCTCCGGAAGACTTACGTCTTTGTAATTTTTCTCAATCCTTATCGTTCCTCCGTTATCCATCGGAACACCCTCCAAAAGATCTCCGAGGTTTCTGTACTTTTCAAGGATTCTTACTGCTTTTCTCGCGTTAGCGCCTTTCTCGCCGTCATTCTTTTTCAGGCTGTCTAGCTCCTCCACAACAACCAAAGGTATCACAACATGGTTGTCCTCGAAGCACTCTATAGCTGTCGGTGCCTGTATCAGTACATTGGTGTCAATAACATATGTCTTCTGCATATTTTTACCCTCCTTGAGCCTGATAAACTCGAGCCGCCATCCCGCGGGATGTCAACATCATATTGTTGACGGCTTAAATTAAATATACCATATTTAGTGCTTCATCAAAACAATTATTATGCTATCCGACAAATATATTTTTTTAAAAAACAAACAAAAAAAAGACACATTAAAGGCTATGCCCTAAATGTGTCTTTTGGTTATTTTATAATATCTTTTATAATCTCACCGGCCATCGTAAGTCCTGCCACAGCAGGCACGAAAGAAATGCTTCCGGGCGTGCTTCTTCTGACATGGCTTTCATCGCATGCCGTATCCGCACTCTCATCAACTGTGCCGACGGATATCGGTTTCTCCTTGGAATAGACGACCTTTAAGTCCTCCACCCCTCTTTTTTTAAGTTCCCTTCTCATCACCCTTGCGAGAGGGCAAATCTCGGTGTCATATATGTCAGCCACCATAAAACCTGTGGCATCGAGCTTGTTTCCGGCGCCCATTGCGCTGATAACCGGAACATTTTTTTCTTTCGACCTTAAGATTATCTCAAGCTTTGCCGCCACTGTATCAACACAGTCCGCGACATAATCAAAATCTTCAAAGCAAAAATCATCCGCATTCTCCGGAAGGAAAAAACAATTGTTTACGGTGACCTTGGCCTCCGGATTTATGGATAGAATCCTCTCCTTCATAACCTCAGTCTTGTATCTTCCGATTGTATCATGAGTTGCTATAATCTGTCGGTTTAGATTTGTAAGCGATACCGTATCATTGTCTGTAAGAACAAAATGTCCGACTCCGCCTCTGGCAAGAGCCTCACATACGTATCCTCCGACTCCTCCGACACCGAACACGGCAACCTTTGCGTTTTGCAGTTTCAAAACAGCGTTCTCACCGATCAAAAGTTTTGTTCTGTCTCTCCAGTCAGTCATCTTCCTACCTGCTTATTTGAATTCAAAGAACTTTGTATCAAGTTCCGGATAAGATCTTTTAAGTGAGATAGGTACTCCTGCCTTATTTACGAAACAGTGTTTGCTCCTTGCCAACGCCCGGTCCTCTCCTGACTCTTTGTCATACATTCTGTATGCGACCTCCATGATATGACCGTCGTATTTCAAAATCTTTGTGTCGATCACGACAACATCATCAAACTTAACATCACTTCTATACTCAATCGACAGCGAAACCACCGGTGACATCATCTCCATGGTCTCCATCTGCTTGTGTCCGAGTCCGAGCTGTTCCATAAGGTCCATTCTGGCATCTTCCATCCACTCTATAAAATTCGTGTAATGGATGTTTCCTCCCCGGTCTGTCTCGTGATACTTTGCCTTATATTCGTAAGGTACAATATCTATCTCCTCGGCATCATGTCGTATCTGAACTTCCCGCTTCATACCATCATCTCCTTGCAATCAAATTCAAGTCTCATCTCACTGAAATTAATAATTCAGTTCGTCAGGATTGTCCGTCATAACTATAGCTGCAATAATGTATGCCAAAATTCCGGTTCCACCGGCAACTACAGTAAGAGCCCAAACAAGTCTTATGATTGTTGGATCTACGCCAAGATACTCTCCGAGTCCGCCGCACACACCGCAAAGTTTTCTGTCTCTGACACTCTTATAGAGTTTTTTTCCATCACCCATTTATCTAATCCTCCTAAAAGATTTAATAATATTATTATATCAAACCTGTAAAGGAATTTCATCATTCATATCGGAGGGCATCTATAGGATTCATCTTCGCCGCATGTTTTGCCGGTGAATATCCGAAGAATACACCGATAGCCATCGAAAAAAGAACTGATATATAAATACTTGAAATCGATATCTGCGCTTCATATCCCATAGCATTTGCCCCAAAATGACCTATAACAAGTCCAACAACAATTCCTATGATTCCTCCGATTAGGCAGATTATTATGGCCTCGCTTATAAACTGAAGCATGATCATCGAGTCCTGGGCTCCGAGAGCCTTTCTCGTACCGATCTCCCTTGTTCTCTCCGTTATGGAGACGGTCATAATGTTCATTACACCGATTCCGCCTACGATGAGTGCGATAGCGGCAATCAAAGAGATTGCCATAGTCATACTCTTCATCGAATTTGTCGACTCCGTTATCATCGACTGGTTGCTGTAACAATCAACCATAAATTTTTCTCCGAGGCTTGAAGCCTTTAAAGTAGTGAGATAATCCTGCATCTCAGTGGCAAAAGAAACTGCATCGACACCCTCCTTTACAACAACTTCCATACTGTAAATCGTGTCATCGTGGTTCATGTTCCACGCTGTTTTGAGCGGGATGTACATATTGGTTGACTGATCTCCCGAATAACCACCAAAGCTCATCTCATTTTCCTTCTGTTTATATATGCCGACAACGGTGAAGGTGGTATATTCGTCATTTATATTTACTTCAACTTCCTTTCCGCACACATCGGAAGCGTCGTAAGCTGCACCGAAAATTTTTTCGGCAAACTTGGTCGATACGATTGCCGTGTTGGTTCCCTTTTCGTATGCATAATCTGTAAAATAATTTCCACTCTCAAGCTTTATCTGGTTACTTACAAAATAACCTGCGCTAACCCCGTTTATATTAACTTTAGCAGTGCTGTTATCAATTCTAACCTCACCGCTGCCCGCACCTGAATCAACAGAAACTGCCTCGATCTGATCCGGGAATTTCTCCACAAGTTTGTGGATGGTCTCCGGTTGAAACTTCATAGCCTCATCATCTGCCTCAGAAAGTTCCGCATTCCAGTCCATCGGTGAAATACCTACATAGATGTTTTTCGCACCATAGCTCTGCAGTTGCTGTACAACGCTCTTAGTCATCGAGTTTCCAACAGTCATAATTGCAATAACCGCCGCAACACCGATTATTATTCCGAGCATTGTCAAAAAAGATCTCATCTTATTCGCCTTGATACTGCTCAAGGCAAGTTTACAATTCTCCAATAACATGACTAAGCAACTCCTTCTTTGTTTATGACTTCTTTGATAATATTTCCGTCACTGATGGTTACTATTCTCGGAGTCTCTCCCGCCAATTCGTTTGAGTGTGTTATAAGCACTATCGTCTTGTTCTGCTCCTCGTGAAGTCTGTGAAAAATATCCATAACCAGTCTTCCGGTTCCCGAATCAAGAGCACCCGTAGGCTCATCCGCCAGAATGATGTCCGGGTCGTTTGCCATAGCTCTTGCAATTGCAACTCTCTGTTTCTGTCCTCCTGAAAGCTCATCGGGTGTGTGCTTCATCCTCTCTTCCATGCCCACCATCTCAAGCAGGCTCATGGCTTTATCTCTTCTCTCGCCCGCTGACATACCGGCATAGAGCATCGGCATCTCCACATTTTTTAGGGCTGAGGTTCTCGCTATCAGATTGTAGGTCTGAAAGACAAAACCAATGTGCTTGTTTCTCAGTGTCGCAAGCTCTTTATTCTTTGCCTTTCCGATATCTATCCCATCCAAAAAATAGTTTCCGGATGTCGGTCTGTCGAGAATACCCAAAATGTTCATAAGTGTACTTTTTCCCGATCCCGACTGACCTACTATAGAGACAAACTCTCCTTTTTTGACATCAAGATTTATCCCGTGAAGAATCTCAAGCTCATTGGGCGTTCCGATATAATAGCTTTTTGTTATTCCTTCCGTATGAAGAAGAATATCATTTCTAAATGTTTCCATATCGCACCCTCCGGAATTATTCGATAACTATTCCGCCATCTGCATCCATCCCGTCAACCATGGCATCGCCTGTTCCGTCGGAATATCCGCTCTCTACAACATTCATGCCTTCGGTGAGGGATCCACCTGTGATCTCAGTATAGAAATCGGTCTCCATTCCGGTCTCGACATAGACATCTTCCGTGGTTCCGTCGTCATTTAAGACCGTCACATATTTGCTTCCGTCTTCTGCTGTCATAATATCTGCGCTAGGAACCGCAAGAGCCTCCTCACTGCTCTCTAAGATAAATGTCATCTTCGCTGTCATTCCGAGTCTCAATGTCTCGTTTGCGCTATCTAAATCCACATCCACACGGTATGTGGCACGACTTTTCGATACAGATGCAGTGGAAGATTCCCCCTCGGAATTTGTTGAACTGTTTTTGGTTGGTGTTGGGGAGACAAATGAAACTGTTCCTTGGAGAATCTCATCCCCTGTTGCATCTGTTTTTATTTGAACCCTCTGCCCGGTCTTGACGTTGCTGATCTGAGCCTCGTCAATATCGGCCGTAGCCTTGAGATTGTTCACATCATCTATAACTACCGCATCGGTTCCGGTATATGTGTTTCCCACTTTGACATTTACATTTGTTACTGTTCCGTCCTGTGTAGCATAAACCGTAGCTTTCTCAAGCTCCCTTGCGTTCTTCTTTTCTTCCTGTTCTTTTGTAAGCGCCTCTGTCTGCGCACTCACCTCTGCGCTCTTCACTGCATTTGCCTGTGAAGCCACGCTTGAATTTGCGCTGTCGGAAGCTGTCTTTACCGAATTCTCGGCACTTGCAACACTCTTTGCCGCAGTGCTCGCAGCCTCGTTTGCATCTGCAAGAGCCTGCTCTCCTTCCGTCCTGCTCGCTGTCGCCTGCTCATAATCCTGTGAGCATTTATCGTAATCGGCCTTTGCCGTCTCATACTCAGTATTCAATTCCTGCGCCTTGCTGTTAAGTTCTGCAAGTTCGCTCTCTTTCTTTGAAATCTTATCCTGTATTGTTGCCTTGTCATCCTCGGAAGCATCTTTTGCCTTGCTCTTCAGATCATCTATCTCGCCGGTCAGAGTGCTTATGCTCTTCTTGACATCTTCAACCTTGCCGGCTATTTTGTTGTATGCTTTCTCACTCTTTTCGAAAGACTTCTTTGCTTCCTTTTCTTTATTCTTCAACCCATCGAGGTTGCCGGTTGCACTCTGCTGGGCCCATGCGGCATTCTGCGCATCGCTCTGGGCCTGTGTCAGATTGTTGTTTGCTTCATTTATCTCATTCTGACCGTTTTTCTGTGCTTCGCTATACTGTCTGTCGGCCTCTGCTTTTTCAAGTGCTTTGCTCTGTGCATCAAGCTCGGCAGCTTTCTTTTTATATTCAAGTTCCTCTTCAAAAGAAGACATATCCAGTTTGTAGAGTGCATCACCTTTTTTGACCACATCGCCAACCTTTACATAGACCTCAGCCACCGGATAACTCTCCGTGGTATTTGCCGTTACCGAACTCTCCTCGCAACTTATAATCGTTCCTGTTGCATTCAATGTCTTCTCAAGATTTTGTTTTGTTACCGGTATCGTAACTGTAGCAACTTCCTCTTCAGTGCTCTGGGCCCCCATAGTTTTTGCGACTCCGAAGCCCCCCGCTGCGGATACGACAAGAACTGCTGCCAATGCACCTGCAATTGCCTTTTTATGTGATTTCAAAAATTCAGGTATTTTCATGAGTTAACCTCCGTCAGTTTCATTTACGTTTCTTTGTTTATCATTTCTCTCAAATCCGAGTATCACTATACAAATCAAATCTAAAGATATTCTTGTGGTATTTCTTAAGAAATCTAAAGTCAGTTCAAAAGTACGGTAAACACCTATTTTTGTGGTATTATAAAAACTACAAAAGTTACCTTTATATTAGGAAATGAAACGAGGTAAGTATGGATACACAAAAAATACTTGTTGTAGATGACAACGAAGAAATATTGAATATTTTACAGATACTGTTGGAGAGTGAAGGCTATCAGGTTTTCCTTGCTTCAAATGGGGATGAAGCTTTAGAAAAAGTCTCGGAAGATATCGACCTTGTCATATTGGACGTTATGATGCCCGGAAAATCGGGGCTTGATGTCTGCAAGATAATAAGAGAAAAATATCAGATGCCTATTCTTTTTCTCACAGCGAAGAGCACTGACTCGGACAAATCGCTTGGTCTTCTCATCGGTGGTGACGATTATCTCATAAAACCGTTCTCCCACGCAGAACTCACAGCGAGAGTCAAATCTCTGCTCAGAAGATATTATGTATATAAAGGAAAGGACACAAAAGTATCGGACGATGTTATTTCCTATGATATATTCCGTGTGGCCACAAACAGAAATGAAGTAAGTATGTTAAATGACAAGGGCGAGGAAATCCAGATTGATCTCTCCGACCTTGAATATCAGATCATAAAGCTTCTCATCTCAAGTCCGGGAAGAGTCTTTCCGGCTCAGCTTATATACGAGACCATCTGGAATGAACCGTATTTTTACAGTTCAAACGCAACCATCATGGTTCATATAAGAAATATAAGGACCAAAATTGAAACCGACCCATCAAAACCGACACATCTTGTCACCGTTTGGGGAAAAGGATACAAATTGCAATGATAATGAAAAGACTCAAAATAAAAAAAATCAAATCCCTGTATCTCGAGCTCGCCCTCTCTGTGTTCGGTGTGCTTGCGATAGGTATTGTGCTCTATCTTGCCTTTGACTCGGCATCGTCATCCTTCACCGACAGTTCTTACATACAAGGTCGTTGGAGCAAAGAACAACAACTCAAATCGGCAGAAAGTCTTCAGACATACATATCCGACAACAAACTGTCCTCTGAGGATCTTGATGCGGTTGAGGAGTGGTCCTCAAAAAACAATCTCGTCTATTTTTTCATAGAAAAAAACAGCCGTATTATTTATGATTCAACAATCTATTATCTCCTGGAGGAACTTGAGAATAATGAGTTGAATGAGGATGTGACCGAGGACGACATATACGATCTCTCATATTTTGACTCTTACAGTTCGAACTATGCGTCTTTCAACATAACTTTTTCAGACGGAGCGGCAACTTTGTATCTTTTCGGGGACTATTCATATGGCCTCTATTCAAAACTGCGTGTGCTCTCCCTTATTCTCGCCACCACAATATCCGTCCTTTTGATACTTTTTGTGATAAGAACGAAGATTCAATATATCAATGAGATAACAAAGGGAATACATATCCTTGAAGGGGGAAATCTCGACTACCAGATTCCTCTAAAGGGTTCCGACGAACTCACACAGGTTGCGGAGAGTTTGAACTCTATGAGCTCCGCTCTGACGGAACAGATTGAAAATGAGAAAAACGCCATAAGGGCAAATGCGAGTCTTGTAACCGCGCTCTCACACGATCTGAGAACTCCTCTCACCACACAGATGGGGTATCTTGAAATATTAAAAGAGCACCGCTACAAAAGCGATGCTGAGATGGAACAGTACCTGACCACGGCTCTCGCCACCTGCAACGAGATAAAAACCATGTCCGATAGACTGTTTGAGTATTTTCTTGCATTCGATCCGCATCCGGACAAACCGGAAGGCGGTCTCGAGGAATATGATGCCCTCGAGGTTTTCATGCAGCTTCTTGCGGAGCATATTATTCCACTCAAAAGCGAAGGCTACAAGATACATGTTATCGAACCGGAATCTTCATTTCTTGTGAATATAAATATCGAAGACGTCGTCCGCGTGTTCAACAACGTTTTTTCAAACATAGACAAGTACGCCGATGAGAACACACCTATACTTGTTGAGATCATCAAGGAAGGTGCTCTTTGCAATATTGTTTTTACAAACAAGATAAGAATGACTCCAAGAAAAAACGAGAGTTCCAAAATCGGCCTGGAGAGCATCGCTGCTCTTATGTATCGCCAGGGCGGATCAAGTACCGTCAAAACAAAAGACGGAAACTTTATTCTGGAACTCACATTTCCTATTAAAGAATTGTCATAATTTATTTTTCTATAGCTATAAATTTGTAATCCTTGTCTTCGACCGCTTTTTTCACAACGTCATCGGCAACGTCCTGTGTCATTGTGAGAACAGCGGTTCCTTTTTCGTGTGAAACCTCAGCGCTCTCCACTCCGTCGAGTGCCTCAAGAGCCTTCTTTACGGTAGCCTCACAATGTGGGCACATCATTCCTTCAATTTTTACTGTCTCTGTCATTTTAATACCTCCTTCATCTGTATTTTCATTTTTGTATATATCATCCGGATTTATCTCTCCGACCTGATTTCTTACCGGTCTGTCCTTTGAGCTATCATGCACCTTAAACAGGTTGAGTCTCAGTGCATTCATGCAGACTGTAAAGGACGACAGTGCCATAGCTCCTGCTCCGAACATAGGATTTATCTCAATGTTTCTGTAGAGCCCGGCTGCTATAGGAATAAGGATTGCATTGTAGGCAAATGCCCAGAACAGATTCTCTTTTATATTCCTGAGTGTGGCCTTTGAAAGTCTTATCGCAGCTGATACATCCGTGAGCTTTGAGTTCATAAGAACAACATCAGCGGAATCTATCGCAACATCCGCTCCGGCTCCTATCGCAACTCCTATATCAGCCGATGTGAGTGCCGGTGCATCATTGATTCCGTCCCCGACCATGACAACCTTGCCATACTTTTGGAGTGCTTTTACAACCGCCTCCTTGCCCGAAGGCAAAACGCCCGCAACGACATTATCTACTCCCGCAGTATCTCCTATGGCCTTTGCTGTTCGTTCGTTGTCACCTGTGAGCATAAACACTTTAAGTCCCAGTTTTTTGAATTGCTTAATCGCTTCTGCGGAATCCTCTTTTATGGTATCTGCCACAGCTATGATTCCTAGCAGTTTTCCGTCTTTTTCAAAAAACATCGGAGTCTTTCCGTTTCCGGAGAGTTCCTCCTCGAGTCTTATGATCTCCTCATCAAAGGAGGATGTCTTTTCAATAAACTTTTTCGATCCCGCACGGACAATGCTTCCCTCAATCTCACCTGTGAGACCATTTCCCGCTATCGCGGCAAATGCATTTACCGGATAAAGCTTTACATGGTTATCCTCCGCATATTTTACGAGTGCCTCCGCGAGCGGATGCTCCGATTTCTGCTCTATAGAGCAGGCTACGCTTACAAGTTCCTCGCTGGTAGTTCCTTTCGCAGGATAAATATCAGTAACTGTAGGTTTTCCGGCGGTTATTGTTCCCGTCTTATCCAAAACTACTATCTGCGCTCTTCCGGTGTCCTCCAAAACCGCTGAGGTCTTGAACAATATTCCGTTCTTTGCTCCCATTCCGTTTCCGACCATTATGGCCACCGGGGTTGCAAGTCCAAGTGCGCAAGGGCATGAGATCACCAATACCGTGATAGCCTTTTCGAGAGCATATGCTATGTCTCGTCCCGCTATGAGCCATACTATTGCTACGACAACTGCTATTGTTATAACACCCGGGACAAAAACTCCCGATATGGTATCTGCAATTTTTGCTATAGGAGCCTTCGTTGCCGCAGCATCGCTTACCATCTGTATTATCTGGGCAAAGGTTGTATCCTCTCCGACTCTGGTCGCTCTCGCTTTTATATATCCCGACTTATTTATGGTTGCCGCGGATACAGCATCATCTACAACCTTATCCACCGGGATCGACTCACCCGTCAGGGCTGACTCGTCAACAGCTGTCTCACCCTCGATTATGACTCCGTCGACCGGGATCGACTCACCCGGTTTTACCGCAAATATATCTCCTGCGTTCACCTCGTCTATATCGACCTCAATCTGCTCGTCACCTCTTATGACAACCGCTTTTTTCGGTGCCATATTCATGAGACTCTTCAAGGCATCCGTTGTTCTTCCTTTAGACATGGCCTCAAGTGTTTTTCCAACGGTTATGAGTGACGGTATCATCGCAGCCGATTCAAAATAGAGCCTGTTGTGATAAACATTCATAAGTACGTCTGAAGACTCATTGTTTGTGACCATGATAGTCATAGTATAAAGCACATAAAGTGACCATCCGAAGGAAACAGAAGATCCCAAAGCCACCAATGAATCCATATTCGGGGACAATTTTTGGAGTGTCTTAAATCCCGATATAAAAAATGCTCTGTTTATATACATTACGATTATCGCGATAAGCATCTGTGTTATTGCAAGTCCAATAAAATTTCCGTGCAAAAATGCCGGTATCGGAAATCCGAGCATATTGTGCCCCATCGTTATATACATAAGAATCAAAAGCCAGATCACCGATGCCGCAAGTCTTTTTGCAAGCTTTGGTGTCTCCCTGTCCACAAGCGCATCCGCTTCCGCCTCGAGTTTTCCGGTCTTTTGGGACTTGGTGGCGCCTTTTACCATAGCTCCGTAACCGGCTCCTTCAACTGCCTTTATGACTTCCTCGCAGGAGGCGCTCCCCTCCACAGCCATACTGTTTGTGAGAAGCGATACGCTGACCGAATCAACATTCGACAACTTGGATACTGCCTTCTCCACATGCGCCTGACATGCGGCACAGGTCATACCTGTGACTATATATTGTTCCATATTATCTCCAATCTACTTCATCAGTTTTTTAAGTACTGCACATAGTTCGTCGATAGCTTCATCTTTTCCGGCCCTTATATCTCCTGCTACACAACTTTTTATGTGACATGCCAAAAGTTCCTTGTTGAAGCTGTTCAGTGCACTGGTCACCGCCGAAACCTGGATAAGAATATCCGGACAGTACGTATCACTGTCGATCATCTTTTCTATTCCCCTGACCTGACCCTCTATTTTTTTGAGTCTTGTCATGAGCATCTTTTTTTCCTCTTCGGTTCTTTTCTTGTGCCTTATCTCACATCCGCACCCTTTTTCATCAACTTTTTTTTCGTTTGTCTCGCTCATATCATATTTCCTTTAAATCTTTCGCCTTACAAATATACCCCAAGGGGGTATCTGACTCTGTGGTCATACTATACCCCCTCAGGGTATTTGTCAACTGTTTAAAATGATATTTTTTATCTCTACCGGTTTGTGTACTATCGTTTTTGCCCCGAGGTCCCTTATGGTTTTTTCATCTCTGAAGCCCCATGCCACCATGATGACATCGACATTTGCATTTCTTGAAGTCTCAAAATCGACCTCCGAATCTCCGATATAAACCGTATCTTTTTTCTCTGTCTTGAATTTTTCCATCACCGCATTCACACTGTCCGGACAAGGTTTTCGTCTCACGCCCTCCTTTTCTCCAAGTGCAAAATCAAACAGTCCGTCAAAATAATCCTCACACAAGCTCTGCACTCCGTAGTCAGCTTTGTTAGAGACTACCGCAGTTATCACGCCCGCTTCCTTGAGTTCTATTATGGTCTCTTTTATTCCATCATAAGGTTTTGTCTTCACAGCACAGTGCTCTTTGTAATATCTGTTGTACGAATCAAAAACCCTCTCTATCGTCTCGTTGTCGCTTCCCTTTGGCACGGCTCTCTCTATCAGCTTATGTATGCCGTTTCCCACAAAATTCTTCACTTCTTCAACCGTGTGGGTAGGCATATCGTATTCTTTCAAAACGACGTTCAGGCTGTCCGCAAGATCGTCTATCGTATTTAAAATAGTTCCGTCCATATCAAATATTGCAAGTTTGTATTTCATTTTTCTTTTTACATAAGAGGCGCAAACAATCTGAGGATCAGCTGTCCTATTCGCATAAACTGACCTCTTCCGACAGTGTAAAACTCCGTCACATCCTCGCACTCTTTAAATGTCCTTTCAAAATCTTCTTTTGTCTCTTTTACGGCATCACATCCCATGTACAGACATCCGTTTTCAAAATGATGATACAGACTTCTGTAGTCGAGATTTATCGTTCCGCAAGTTGCGGCAATATCATCCGAAACACACATTTTGCAGTGGCAAAATCCGGGTTTCCACTCATATATTCTCACTCCGTTTTTTGTAAGAGTATGATAATAGGATCTCGTCACCTGGTATACAATGCTCTTATCCGGAATTCCCGGAGTGATTATCCTCACGTCGACGCCTCGCTTTGCCGCAAGTCCCATGGCATGTATCATTTCGTCCGTTATTATAAGGTAAGGCGATATGAACCAGCAATAATCCACCGCCTTGTTCACCATGCTTATATATACTTCCTCACCTACATGCTCGTTGTCAAGCGGGCTGTCCGCATAAGGCTGGACAAAGCAATTCTCCTTCGCCTTATAATCCACATCCAAAATGTATTTGTCATACTTGAGATCATCCGTATCTCCGCTTTTTACCGCATTCCAGTTCTCGAGGAAGGTCACGGTCATGCTTCTCACCGCTTCGCCTGTTATCTTTACTCCGGTATCCTTCCACTGCCCATACGGATGTGTCACATTAAAATACTCATTCGCCAGATTGTAGCCTCCGGTAAAACCGATTTCACCGTCTATGACTGTTATCTTTCGGTGATCGCGGTTGTTCAAAAACATATTTAACCCGGGAGACAGCGGGTTAAACACTCTGCAGTTCATACCTATATCCTGCATTCTTTTTATAAAATCATTGGTTATAAACCAGATGGAACCCATATCATCATAAAACAGTCTGACCTCAACACCGGCCTTAACTCTCTCCTCAAGTATATCCTGCACCTCATGCCAGGTTTCCTTATCTTCTATGGCATGATACTCCATCAATATAAACTTTTTGGCCTGCTTAAGCGCCTCCTTCTGGGCCTCGAGCGCCTTTGTGGAATCATCATAATATTCAATATCTGTATTCTGATATACGGGATATCCACTCTTGTTTATGAGATAGCTTGAAACGTTTGCGAGCTGGTCATCCCATTCTTTTAGCCTCTTAAAAGCCTCATCTGTGTCCGTTCCTGCCTTACCTTTTTTCAGATGCGGCAAAAGTTTTTTCTCTATCTCGGCGTATCTTATCTTCATCTTCCATGTACGACCGTTAAGACCGGTGATAAGATAGAGCCCCACTCCCACTATGGGAAACAGCAGAATAAGTATGATCCACGGTGTTTTCATACTGCTTGTCTTTTCCTGCGAATAGATTGCAAGTACAAGAATGAGTGCGCCTATTCTCATAAATTCTTCAAGCCATGTTGTAAAATGACCTATACTTGAGAAAGACATTATTATAAAAACTACCTCTGCAACAAAAACGAGGACGGTAAACACCATCCTGTTAATCCCGTTTTTTACATCGGTTTTCCTCTCTACTCTTGCCTTTCTCTCTGTACTCTTTTCATTCATAAAAATGTCCCCTTCCGATATAGGTATTCTACAACAAAAAAATAAGCTGTGCACCCTTTTGGCACACAGCTTATAAAGTCTTTTATTTAGATTTCTTTCTTCCAGAGTCCGTGGAGGTTGCAATACTCGTATGCAGCTACCGGTTTCTCGCCTTCCGCGCAAACGAATGAAACTGCCGGTGTCTCTCCCGGTTTCAAATCCTTCTTCATATATCCTTTGTCTGTCTCCAAGATTACAAACTGGATATAATGATTGTCGAGCATAGGATGCTCTACTTCGCCGACCTTTATGCAAACGGTATTTCCGCTTACTTCCACTGCCGGAACATGTTTTTCAAGAGCACCGTCTGTGGTATTTGCGGTAAGCTCTACCATCTCCTCACCACAACACATCGGTGTACATCCTGACTTCTCTGTCAAAAATGTAATAAAGTTTCCGCACTTATTGCATTTAAAAAATCTCATTTGAAATCCTCCGTATACTTTTATTCACTTACACCTGATTCATATTCATAACTCTAAAATCAGTAGTTCTCTTCATGCACTTCGAAAAATGCCTGTGGATGTTTGCATACCGGGCAAACGTCAGGTGCCTCGGTACCGACAACAATATGTCCGCAATTTCTGCACTCCCACACTTTTACTTCGCTCTTCTTGAAGACTTCCTGCATCTCTACATTCTTGAGAAGTGCTCTGTAACGCTCCTCATGATGTTTCTCAATCTCAGCTACTCCTCTGAACTGCTCTGCAAGATCGTGGAAGCCTTCCTCGTCAGCCTCCTTTGCCATTCTTACATACATATCAGTCCACTCGAAGTTCTCCCCGTTTGCTGCTTCATTGAGGTTCTCGGCTGTATCCCCAAGCATACCCAATGCTTTGAACCAGAGCTTTGCATGCTCTTTCTCATTCTCTGCTGTCTTCAAAAACAGTGCTGCTATCTGCTCATAGCCCTGTTTCTTTGCAACAGATGCGAAATAAGTATATTTGTTTCTGGCCTGAGACTCTCCTGCAAATGCCTCAAGAAGATTCTTCTCTGTCTTTGTTCCTGCATATGGATTCTTATTCTCTTCCATAGGTTCGAAAACTCCTTTCTGATGGCACTTTGGACATTCTTCAGGTGGTGTATCCCCCTCATACACATATCCGCAAACCTTACATACGTACTTCATATAAGCCCTCCTATATAATATATGGTTAAATTGTTACAGTTCCTTATTGAGATTAATTATTATTTTATAACATTTCCATATTTTCAACAAGCATTTTCAGACGATTTGGTACTTTAGCTCGGTATTTTATTTAATGCAATTTTTTTAAAAAATGCTATTGACATTTCATTTTTAATTTTGTATTATTCAATTGTGCTCAACCGAACGAGCAAAGATGACATAAAATATTACAGTACCTTACAATTTATAATTTTCTTATCAGGAGGAAAAAAATATGAGCAATTTATTCGATTTGACAGTGAAGAACAGAGACGGTGAAGATGTTCCAATGAAGAACTTTGAAGGAAAGGTTCTCATGATTGTAAACACAGCAACAGGATGCGGATTCACTCCACAGTATGAAGCAATGGAGAACCTCTACAGAAAATATCATGACAGCGGTCTTGAGATTCTTGATTTCCCTTGCAACCAGTTCGGACATCAGGCTCCGGGATCAGATGATGAGATTCATCAGTTCTGTACAGCAAAATATCAGACAACCTTTGATCAGCTCAGCAAAATTGATGTAAACGGTGAGAATGAGGATTCAGTATTCACATACCTCAAGGCAAATTCTCCTGAGGAATATATCAAAGGAGCAAAGAACAAGCTCACAATGGCAGGCGTATTAAAACTCAGCAATACCTGCAAAGAAAAAGATGATATCAAGTGGAATTTCACAAAATTCCTTGTTGGTAAAGATGGAAAAGTTGAGATGAGAGTTTCTCCTATCGAAGATCCGATGGTTATGGAGGATAAGATCAAGGAGCTTCTCAACGCTTAATATTCGCAATGTAGATTTCTATTTTCTCAATTAAAAAAAGAAAGGGTGTATATCGTATGGTATACGCCTTTTCTTTTTGTCAAACGGAGTGCACGAGACTTGAACTCGCAAGGCGAATGAACGCCACCGGTTTTCGAGACCGGGCCCTTACCAATTAGGATAACACTCCAAAAGCAGGATACGGGAGTCGAA
>JAILHT010000070.1 GCA_024695665.1 Lachnospiraceae bacterium | reverse complement strand
AGGTGAACCGCTTTCTTTTTCTTTGAACATAAACAGAAATCTTGATTTTATGGCAAGTTTGTTTGAGTTTTTAAGGCTTCCGGGCGGAGGATTTGCATACGATTACGGTGTATATTATCTGACTGCCATGGTTGCGTTGTTCGGACCTGTAGATGACATATATGCAGTTGTGAAGAACAAGGCGGAGGAGAGGATCAATTGTGCGCCTATGTCACCGGATTTCGGAAAACCGTACAGATATGAAAACGAGAGCCAGATATATGCACTTGTAAACATGGAAAACAATATGACCGGAACAATCTCGATGAACGGTGACAGCAATCTTATGGACGATCCGTTTTTCCTTGTGTACGGAACAAAGGGTATATTAAAACTCTCCTGTGCGAACGATTTCGGCGGTGAGGTTGAGTACAGACCTACACCTACAGACTGGAATCCGAAGGAGGCCGTCATTCTTGAAAATACATCTCCGATAGTGGGCGAGAACAGAGGCGTCGGTCCTGCTGAGATGGCACTTTCAATCGAGAAGGGAAAGAAGACCAGAGCGAGCAAGGAGATGGCATATCATGTGCTCGATATCATAAGCCAGATGATGGCAAGCAGCGAGAAAAGACAGGTAGTAAAAGTAGAATCCACCTGCGAGAGACCGGCCGCACTCACGGCTGAGGAGCTATCTCAGATGGTTGATATGTGATTTTTTAGAGGAGGAAACGATGCGTTTCGGATTGAATTTGTGGGGACTTAATCCTTATTTTTTGCAGGATAAGGAGGCGTTCCTTGAAAGAATAACTAAGGCCGGGTTCAGATATCTTGAGCCTGTGCTTCTCTTGGATGAGATGCCGGAACTCAAAAGCCATATATGGCTTCCGGAGGATTTTAAGGAGAATGGACCTCTGCTTCAAAAATATAATGTATCCATAGAGTCGATACATGTTTTTTCACCGGATATTTATGATGATGCGGAGAGGATAATACCGCTTGCGAAGGAGTACGGGATAAAACAGGTTGTTTTGCCTTGCCCGAAATTCGAGGCGAAGGAGGCATATGAGGGACTTGCACCATATATCGGTGAGGCCGGAGATCTTTTTGCTGAGGCCGGAATAGACCTTGTGCTCCACAACGGAAGAGATGAGAGCAAGGCCCAAATAGACGGGATAAGCGCTTTCGAGTGGATGATAAAAAATGCCGGGGACAACGTGTATATGGAGCCGGATGTCGGATGGCTTTTATACGGTGGGACGGACCCTGAAGAGTTTCTCTGGAAATATGCAAAGAAAATAAAAGTTTTGCACTATAAAGATATGAAGAAGGTCGAAAACGGATACGCGGAGACCGAGATTGGAACCGGTGAGGTAGACAATGTTGCCTGCTTCCAGTTTGCCAGAGCAAATGAGATAATTCAGATTGCCGACCAGGATGGAAGTGAGGGGGATTTCCTCGAGGCTATGGAGAGAGTCGGAGGCCGTCTTAAGATGTGGTCAAATGCCAGGGACAATTCAAAGAGTATTCTCTGCGTTATGGATATCACAACCGGCGAAGTAAAGGAACTCAAAACTTTCGACAGGGTCATAGAGGCACCAAACTGGTATGCGAAGGATGACGATGTTCTCTTTTACAATTCAGAAGGCTTCATATATAAATATCGCATATCTACCGGTGAGGAAGAAAAAATAGAATCGGGAATCTGCGACAACTGCAATAATGATCATGTCCTAAAGGCTGACGGAAGCGCAATTGCAGTCAGCCATTCACCGAGGAATTCGTGGATGTCACAGGTTTATATTTTGCCTATCGAGGGTGGAACACCGAGACTTGTCACAGAGAACGCACCGAGCTTTCTGCACGGTTGGTCTCCTGATGGCAAGGAACTTGCGTACTGCGCATTCAGGGATATGGAGACCAATTTCCATGTAGATATCTATACTATCTCCGAGAATGGAGGGGAAGAGAGACAGCTCACCCAAAATGCCGGTTTCAACGATGGTCCGGAATACTCGCCGGACGGGGAGTACATCCTTTTTATAAGCACCAGATCGGGCCTTATGCAAAACTGGAGAATGAAAAGAGACGGATCCGAACAGACACAGCTCACTTTTTCGGAGAGAAACAACTGGTTCGGCCATTATTCTCCGGATGGAAAGAAGATAGTTTATCTATCATACAGCAAGGACGGACTTGATCCGAACGAGCATCTTCCGAATATGAACGTCTCGCTTTCACTTATGGATGCGGACGGAGACAATGATCATGTCATATTGGAATTTTTCGGAGGACAGGGATCCATAAACGTGAATTCGTGGCATCCGGACAGCAAGAAATTTGCCTTTGTCAAATACGAGCTTATGCACAAATAAGACTTAACATTGACATGAAAATATGATAAATTTATAACTATAATTTTTGTGCGACAGAAGGATATGTAATGGCAAAAGACTTGTTGGGGAACTTCTTTGTAAAGAATGCTACAGAGAAATTGATGGGTTATATTGAGCAATCGGGGATAGACGATCTCACAGGATTGAGATTGTCGAAAGAGTTTTTCAGACTCGCATCTGAGAAGATTGAGGACAATTCAAAAACCTGGTGTGTTATTGCGCTCGATATAGAACATTTTAAACTTTTGAATGACTGGTATGGGAGAGCGGCAGGAGATCTCATTCTTATGGAGATCGGAAACATTCTGCAGATGGTGGAACACTCCGGCGAGGGCCTGGCGTGTTACATGACACAGGACAATTTCTGTCTTATGATTCCGTATGACAAAAAAAGAATAGAAAGAATTTACGATCAGGTAAAAAAACTTGTGGCCAGGCAGGGAAACCAGGTGGGTTTCCTGCCTGCTTTTGGTGTCTGCCTTGTGGAGGAAGAGGATGATATCTTAGATGTATATGACAAGGCTACAATGGCACTCGATAAGGCAAAATCAGAGATGAACGAAAGGATTGTCTATTATGACAGATCCATGCTCGACAGAGCAGAGGAGGAATACAGGGTTCTTCTCGACTTCCACGAGGCTATGGAGAACGGAGAGATACAGTTTTTTCTTCAGCCACAGTGCAATGCAAAGGACAATACCATAGTTGGAGCCGAAGCATTGGCAAGATGGGTAAATGCCGACGGAAGTTTAAGATCTCCGGCGGAGTTTATTCCTGTTCTTGAGAATTACGGTTTTGTGACGATGCTCGACAAATATCTGTGGGAGAGCGTATGCGGATGGCTGAGAAGTATGCTCGACAAAGGTATTAAGCCTGTACCTGTATCCGTAAATATCTCGAGGGTGGACCTTTACAATGTGGATGTTCCAACCGTTTTTAAGGAGCTTGTCGAGGAGTATGACATACCTTCACATCTCTTAAAAGCTGAGATAACTGAGACGGCTTTCGGACAGGATATGGAGAATGTTGAGAAGGCTGTCGAGGAGCTGAAGGAAAACGGATTTACCGTTCTTATGGACGACTTCGGAAGCGGATACTCTTCTTTGAATATGCTCAGAAGCACCGATATGGATGTGATAAAGGTGGATGCTCAGTTTTTGAAGATGGACAAGTCTGATGAGAGGAAGAGTATAGGAATTCTTGAGACCGTTATAAACATGAGTATGACCATGGGAATCCCGGTTATAATAGAAGGGGTTGAGACGGCTGCACAACTCAATTTTTTGAAGGAGCTCGGCTGCAACTACATACAGGGCTTTTACTATTATAAGCCGATGCCTGTCAAGGAATTCGAAAAGTTTTTTGAGAAAAAAGAGATGTTAGATCACAACGGCATCTTTTTTAAGGCAAACAACAAGATCCATGTAAGAGAATTCATGGACAGCAATATATATTCCGACAACATGTTGAACAATATTCTTGGAGCTGTCTCCTACTACTGGCAAAAAGGCGAAGAGGTCTATATCACAAGATACAATGACCAGATGCTGAAGCTTGTCGGCGGTGTGGACTATGTTCCGGAGGGAAAGCGTCAAGTGGATGGATATGTTCATCCGAGTGACAGAAAGAAGTTTTATAAACTGCTCGATGATGCTTACAATGACGGACTGAACGGCGCAGAGGGAATCATCCGCTTTAAGGTATTGAAGGACAGAATGATAATGTGTTATCTCAGGGTGTACAACATCGGGGAGAGTTCCGGAGGAAGAGATTTTTATGTATCCTACCGGGATATAACAAAGATGAACAGGCTCGAGAAAAATATAAATTTCCTTTCATCATATATAAGAAGCACGATAGTTTTGAGCGAGATGAAAGGCGGTATATGGAATCATGATGTCGTATTGAACGGTCTTGAGAGGCGGTTGAATATGACTGCTGACAAACTTGAGAGAGAACTTACAGACATGAGCTTTTACAACCGCGTTGTGAGAAGGGACAGTTCGTTTTCACAGAAACTTAAGCAGGTTGCGGACGGTGCTCTAACAAAATATGAGACAGATGTGGACGTCATGACGGACGGAGGAAAGCAGATCAGTGTTCATGTAAATATTGAGTTTGCCTATTCCGTGGACGATGACAAGCTTTTTATAGAGGAGCTTTATGAGAACGAATAGTGAGAGAGAATCGTTCAAACCGGGGAACATGCTTTATCCTGTCCCTGCGGTGATGGTCAGTGTAAAAAAAGAGGGAGAAAAACCCAATATAATAACTATTGCCTGGGCCGGGACGGTCTGTTCGGATCCTCCTATGGTATCGATTTCGGTCAGAAAGTCAAGATACTCTCATGAGATTTTGAAAGAGACCGGAGAGTTTGTAATAAATCTTGTAAATGAAGATTTGAATTTTGCGTGCGATTTCTGTGGTGTGAAAAGCGGAAGGGACACGGACAAATTTAAAGAGATGAAGCTTCATGAGACTGTTTCTAAGGAAGTTAAGGCTCCGGGGATAGCTGAATCGCCGGTGAATATAGAGTGCAAGGTGGAGCAGGTCATAGAACTGGGGACCCATGACATGTTTATCGCAAGAGTCGTCGCGGTCAGTGTCAGCAAAGACTATATGGACGAGAACGGAAGACTTGATTTAAAACGGGCTTCCCTTGTGGCATATTCTCACGGAGAGTATATGAAACTCGGCAAAAAACTCGGCACTTTCGGTTATTCAGTTAGAAAGAATAAAAATAACAAGAAGAAAAGAAATAAGTAAAATATGACAGACAAAACCCTTTTTATCGCAGGTATAAAAAGGGTTTCATTTATTTTAAGCTCAGTCCTCGCATCCTGGCGGAGCATATATCTCATCTGAGATATAAAAAAAGTATAAACTGTATTGTTATTTCATTGCGCACAATATATAATAAATGACGATTCGTCACTTAATGTGATGACGGAGGGTTATATGTCTGAACGACTTATTGGTATTTTAATAGATGCTTTACCGAATATTATTATTCCCGGTATAAAGGTTACTATCCCGCTCACAGCGATCTCTTTCACGTTTGCACTTATAATAGCCACGATTATGGCGATGGTGCAGTACGCGAATGTAAAAGGGATAAAGCAGTTCGCAAGATTTTATATATGGATATTCAGAGGGACACCGCTTTTGGTTCAGCTGTTCGTCATTTTCTACGGACTTCCGAGCCTTGGTATAATGATAGATCCTTTTCCGGCAGCGGTTTTGGTATTTTCTCTAAATGAGGGAGCATATGCTTCGGAGACGATGAGAGCAGCGCTCGAGTCCGTTCCGAAAGGACAGATAGAAGCCGGGTATTGTACCGGTTTGAGTTATCTTCAAATCATGAGGAGAATCGTTTTGCCGCAGGCACTTAAAACGGCATTTCCTCCTCTCTCAAACTCACTTATAAGCATGGTTAAGGACACCTCGCTAGCTGCAAACATAACGGTTGTCGAGATGTTCATGGCAACGCAGAGAATAGTTGCAAGAACTTACGAACCGCTTGCACTGTACATTGAGGTAGGTCTTATTTATCTGATTATTTGTACGATACTCACTAAGGTGCAGGCTTGGGGAGAGAAGAAGATCGGCTCCTACGAATCGTAAGTGTTTTGACGAGGTGAGAAGATGTTAGAGATAAAATCCATAAAAAAGTCATTTGAGGGACTTGATGTACTAAAAAGTATAGATTTGAGTGTGGATAAGGGCGATGTCATAGCCATATTGGGACCGAGCGGTTCAGGAAAAACCACACTTTTGAGATGTATAAATTTTCTTGAGAGCGCGGATGCGGGAACAATGGTTTTTGATGGGGACTCATATGACCTTGGACATATAAGCAAGAAGGACATTGCCGCAATCAGAAAAAAGACTGCATTTGTGTTCCAAAACTACAATCTTTTCAGAAACAAGACGGCTCTTGAGAATGTCACAGAGGGACTTATTATCGGAAGAGGAATGAAGAAGGAAGAGGCGGAGAGAATCGGAATGGACATGCTCACAAAAGTAGGCATGGCCGACAGGAGAGACTATTATCCGCATCAGTTGTCAGGAGGACAGCAGCAGAGAGTTGCGATAGCGCGAGCCCTGGCACCGAATCCGGAGATAATATATTTTGATGAGCCGACATCGGCACTCGATCCGGAGCTTATCGGGGAGGTGCTAAATGTTATAAGAGCACTTGCGGACGAGGGCATGACGATGCTCATAGTCACTCATGAGATAAATTT
>JAILHT010000054.1 GCA_024695665.1 Lachnospiraceae bacterium | reverse complement strand
TATAACATACTGCATTCGGATGATGGAATTATACCACTTTACATAAAGAAAAGCACCCTAAATAAGGTGCCTGACGTGCTCATAAATGAGTTTTATGTAATTAGGCGATATTTCAGTCGAGTTTTAGTTCTTCATTCAAGGTTATCATCAAGGTTATCATCAAAGATATTGAACTGTTATTAGCGGCGCTGAGATTCAATCCAGATAAGCCCTATAAAGGAACGCGGAATATGTTGTTGGATGTTTTTAGAAATAATAATACGTGGTCTCCACCAGAAATACCCGCTGAAGAAATGGCTATATCAGTAAGTGATGATATAAATGCAAGGCAAAGTGATGAGTATTTATATGTATTCCAAGTGGAACCGTATATTGATTCCTTATATATTCATTACGACGATGACAGACGCCCGGTAGAGCTACATCGTTTTGCTATTCATGAAGGATATACATGGAGTTTTGAGGAGGAAAGCTTTTTTCATCAGCATTGTATTAAGTCCGGAAGATGCACGTATTCCGGAGGGAAACTAGATGAGATTTATGAGTGGAGTGTACGAGAACATCCGGAATGGCATACAAAGCGATATTTGACGAAGAGACTATATTTAATAGACCATATTTATCATTGCTTTCGGCAAATGACAGTGAAGGAAATGTTGTATAAAGCGGAATTAGATGAGCTTGCTGCAAATATCGATGAGGTTGATGAAATAAATCTTCTTTCAACAAAGCCATCAGACCTATATGAGGATATGCCTATAAAGGTTCTACGAAGTCTGAATTGTTCGTGTGGAGCTTCTCTATTGAAGGAGCATGATAGTAGAGTTTTTATAAAGGAACTGAATTACAAATTTCCCAGGTTATTTGCAGAAAGATTGAATGATGCACAGTGTAGGTACATTGATTCGTTAATTAAAGGAGAACTTACAGTCGGCGAAACGGGACGATTATTTGAATCGAGACGAAAAGATCTTGCCATGCTATGGTCAAAGTCAATGTTTGATGTTTTTATGGCAAAGGAAAAGGAAGCCGATAGGGTTAGAGAACTGTGCCGGGTTTATGGGAAAATGGATCCTATTTATGATAGCTACATCAAAAGCATTAATGATCCGGCAGAAGATTATAGAATTCAGCAACTGGAATATTATTTGCTTCTACATAGAAATGAATATGACAAAGCAATACGTAGGGCTAACCGTAAGCGAAAGTATGAGTGGCAGGAGCGAGGTGATAAATACTACATACGATATCCGCAGACAATAAATGATTTTTGTAGAGAGGCGTTATATATGCATAATTGTCTTCTCTCATATACGGAGGCAATGATAAAAAATGATACAACAATCCTTTTTATGCGAAAAAAAGATGATACGAATATGCCGTTTATTACATTGGAGATATATGAAGGCGAGCTTATGCAGGCTTACCACAGGTACAACGTGGATTGTAACGCAGAAGAAGCAAAGTGGATTAGAGCTTATTGTAATCGGCATAACATTGGAATTGAAAAGTTTAAATTTGATGCACGGATAGATGAGCTTTTTTGATTTACTAATGAAAATTACATTAAGAAAGAAGGTACTTATGAGCAGAGAACGAATTCGAATGAGTCAAGGCTATATAAATGACTGGGATGGAGATAATACTGACAGTGGAAGCAAGGATACTAGAAGTACGGTGTTTTCATCCAGGAATGATCGGTTGTTTTATGTGTATGGTGATATCAATGCTAGAAATTGTGCAGATGTTGCCTATGACATTTCTCAAATAAATTACGAAGATGAAGAAAAGGACAGAAAAGAAAAAAATTTCATAAGGGAACCTATAAAAATCTATTTCAATTCTTTTGGAGGAAGTGTTTATGATATGTGGCTTTTGGTTGATACAATAATGGCTTCAAAGACTCCGGTTTATACATATTGCACCGGATATGCTATGAGTGCAGCGTTTATTGTGTTTCTTTCCGGACATAAGCGATATATAAGTCCACATGCAACGCTTATGTATCATCAGATTTATTGTTGGAGGTCGGGAAAATATCAGGATCTTGTGGATGATAGGGAACAGACTGATCGTTTAAATGAAATGATTGAGGATTTTGTGGTCGAACGTTGTGCACTCACTAAAGATGACTTACTCGGCATTAGAGAAAAGAAAAAGGACACTTATTTTTCTGCAGAAGAGGCAAAAGCATTGAAGATTGTAGATTCTGTTATGGGTGAAACGGAAAAGAATCAATGATCGTAAATTCTGACAAAAAATTGTTGTAATATCGAGACACTGTTGAAATATGGGTGTATTATATTACTAAAGTCACAAATTATACTTGGGAGAACCATATGAGTAATAATGATACAGTTCATGAAAAAGACAGTGAATACGAATCATTGCATCATGCCGTTATAATAAATGAAAAGTTAAGACCAATCAGTATAATAATGCCGATTGGCGTAATTTTTATAATTGTTTTGGTGATGAGCGCTTATACATATATTCAGAAGATAAATATTGTAAAAGATGCAGAACTTGTGACAAATCAGATGGCCGAATATATAGCGGGCAGCATAGCCAATGAAATGGAATATGCAAAAAGCAGTATCAAACTTGCCGCATCCGGTGTCACAGAGTCGATGACCTCGGACACCTTGGAGAATCCGGCAGAGATTATCGAGCCGATAATTGAAAATACCCCGTTTGACGGAATTGAGTACATCAGAGCGGACGGTATGAACATAATGAATATCGGCGAACCGTTTGATGCGAGTGACAGAGTTTATTATATCGAGGGAATAAAAGGCAATACCGGCATCTGGAACAATTATCATCCAAAGACTTCACAGGAAACCTTGGTTAATTTCTATACTCCTATTATTTATAAAGGGGAAATCGCTGGTGTTTTGACAGGATATATTGCTGCAACATCCCAGATAGCACCACTGTTTGAAAGTACTTTGTACGGACAGGAAATCTATGGCTTTTTGGTTGATGAGAATAATATGATAATCTGCTCAACCTTCAAAACGGAATATGAAAAAGATTTGTCATTGGATATGTTTATGGATCGCTTTGGCATAAATGAAGAGCAAAAGTCAATGATTTCGGATACTATAAACAATGCCACCGAAGATGCGGTTTCTTATGATGATCCAAGCGGTGATGGAAAATTGAGCGTTACAACCATCCCGGGAACCGGATGGAAGGTTGTTATAAGTATTCCGCAGAAATCTGTTGAGGACATAGTCAATCAGAATACCATAGAGTCTGTGATAGTCATCATAATCATCACCTTGATTCTTGTATTGTATGCATCATATGTTCTTTTGAAAAACTTGAGAAGACGTAAAGATATTGTTGAGGAGAATGCGAAACTTGAAGAAGAAAACCGCATTTTCAATGAGGAGAACAAACGGGCTATCAAGGAGATTACGGCTATAAGGGATATTATAGCTTCCGCAAATATGGGAATATGGCGTATTGAACTGGTCGACGGCGAAGAGCCTCGCATGTATGTCGATAATACTATGAAGATGCTTCTTGGTATTTCAAATAAGGAGAGCACTCCCGAAGAGACATACAATGAATGGTTTGCCAATATTACGCCGCAGGCGGTTGCTTCTGTCCTTGAAAGTGTAGAAAAGATGGAACAGGGCAAGTTTGATGAGAACACTTATCTTTGGAATCATCCGAGTAAAGGCGAGCGTTATGTCCGATGTGGCGGAACAGCAAATAAGATTCCGGGTGGATATCAGCTTGGCGGTTATCATTATGATGTCGATGAGGTTGTGCGTGAGGACTTGGCAAAGGTAGTAATGCTTCAGGATGCGCTTGACGAGAAGAATGATTATTACAGTACACTTGGAACACTTGCAGGCAGTTACAACAGTATGCATGTCTTAGATATCGACGAGGATACTATTGTAGAATACGGTGCAAATGACAAGTTAATAGATATGGCTGACAATAAACAAGGTGCGACAGCTATTCTCGGCAAAGTAATGAACAGTGTCTCCACAGATGAAAGCAAAGAAGCCGCGTTAGCATTTACGGATTTAACGACTCTCGCCGACAGGATGCAAAATAAAAAAACAATATCAACCCAGCTCATCAGCAAAAATATCGGATGGTTCCTAGCCAGCTTTATAACGATGGAAACTGATGATAAGGACAGACCAACCAAAGTTATATTTACCACACAAAGCATCGATGAGGAGAAAAAGCAGGAAGAGAAGCTCATAAACAAATCGCGTACTGATGACCTGACAGGATTGTTAAACAGACGTGCCTACGAGGAAGATATATACGAGCAGAATGATATCCCTGCAAATGATCGTTTTGTCTCCATGTCGCTTGATGTAAACGGACTCAAGGTAGTGAATGACACTTTGGGACATGCCGCGGGAGATGAATTGCTTGTCGGCGCAAGCCGGTGTATGACTAGGTGTTTTGGTTCATACGGAAAAATATACAGAACAGGTGGAGATGAGTTTATAGCCATTCTCTTTTGCAACAATGAGGAACTCAAAGCCATTTTGGAGGACTTTGATGAAGTAATGGGGAAATGGAGAGGAGAGCTTGTCGACAGCTTGAACATTTCTTATGGTTACATAAGCAAAGCGGAAGCTCCGGAGTTGTCTGTAAGAGAACTTGCAGTTATTGCGGATAAGAGGATGTATGAATCTAAGGCAGCATATTACAGGAAGAAAGGCGTGGACAGAAGAGGAACGCAGGATGCGCACAGAGTATTATGTGAGTCTTATACAAAGATAATGAAAATAAACATTTCCGATGATACTTATCAGATTATCAATATGGATACGAATGAGAAGACCGATGAGAGAGGATTCTCTGATAAGTTATCGACCTGGCTTACATTATTTGGCACAAACGGTCAGGTTCACCCGGACGATTTGCAGGAATATCTGGACAAAACAGATTTGAACTTTATGAGGGAATATTTCGTAGGAAACAAATCCTCACTTAGAATTTTCTACAGAAGAAAATACGGCGAAGAATACAAAAAAGTAATGATGGAACTCATCCCTGCAATTGATTACAGCGATGAGGAGCAGAGTTTGTATCTGTATGTAAAGGATATAGATAATTAGCAGTATTTAGAAGATATCACCCCCCGGTATACTTGACTTACAAGTGCACCGGGGGTTATATTTTATTTGTTCTTAAAAATATCTACTTTGAACCGCTCGGTTCTGTGGTAATTTATCTGCCATAACAATCCAAGTTGTGATGGAGTTGAGAAAAAACAGGGAATTGTAAGGAATAGACACGTTATTAGGTGATTTGTCTTAATATGCGTGTAAGCGATTTTTTCGGGATACACGCGTATAGGAAAAACTTTGTGATTTGCGTGTAAAAACCAAATTGAGAAAACTTCAGTTTTATTTAAAAAACACGTAGAGACAAGATGATGTCTACAATGCGTGTAAGCTGCAAAGAGGGTATGACACGCGAGAAGAGGAAAACAGTTCTCTACGTGTATGGGGTGAAAAAAGTGAACACGTATATATGAAAAAGAATTGTGGTGCGTGTCATTTGAAAATACAAAAAAATCTAAAACACGTAGCTGAATGAAAAGACGTTTGTGACGTGTCTGTTTTGGGAAAAGTAGAACAATAAGGGAGGTATTTTATGGAGGATTACAGAAATCAGTTGGAGATGCAATTGGATCAGTTGAATTATATGATTGCATTGGTAGAAAAAAGCCTAAAACGACAGAGGAAGTATAAAAAAGAAAAGATTTGTGTATCAGTAAGAAAAAAAGGATTTCAATATTACAAGGTTAATGATAAGGCTAAACGAGTTTACATCAAAAAAGAAAATTTGAGTATAGTCGGTCGGGAATTTCAGAGAGAATACGATGAGGAAGTGTACAGAATAATGACAAAGATTCGTTCCAGATTGGAGAGATTCTTAAAACTGTACGATTATGGGGAGGTGGAAAATGTTTATAAAAGGCTTCCTAATGCACGAAAAGATTTTGTCAGACCTATAATAAGTACGATTGAGGATTATATAGAAGAGTGGTATGAAGTACATAGAGGAAATCAAAATACTTATCCTAATACCAAAGGCTATTTGACAGAGCGTGGGGAATATGTCCGTTCCAAATCTGAAAAGATAATTGCGGACATATTCAACAAATATGATATTCCTTATTGTTATGAGCCAAGCTTTGAAATGGAAAACGGAAGGTATTGTTATCCTGATTTCGCAGTTCTGGATAAAAAAAGAAGAAAAACCGTATATTGGGAACATTTCGGTTTGATAACCGATGGTGAGTATGCAACCGGAGCATTATTAAAAATGAACGAATATGAGCGTTCGGGACTGGTAATAGGAGATGACATTCTATATTCTATGGAATCCGACACCATGCCTCTTAATGTGAAAATGTTGGAAAAAAAGATAGTTAAATATTTGGTGCAATAAGTCAGATGTCGTAATAACATCAATTGCACATTTCCATAAAAGTTTGTACAATTTTGTAAGAAGTTGAATAAATGGGTGATTTGATTATGGAAAGACAAAAGAAAATAGTAAATAAAAGAAATCTGATAACTGTTACAAGTGTTGTAGGATCGTCATTTTTGATGTCGTTTGCCATGAATATATTTATGAGTGAAGCGGCATTGCTTCCGGCGGGGTTTATGGGAGTTGCAAAATTGGTAAACCTTATTGGTGAGAGCGCCGGGATAAAAATAGATACATCTTTGGTTTTGCTGCTTATAAATTTGCCGGTGGCCCTTTTTTGCGCAAAAAAAATATCAAAAAGATTTGTGTTTTTCTCTTTAATGCATGTATTGATGTTGTCCTGCTTTATGAGTGTTATTCCTGTGTATCATATCTTCGATAAGATAGAACTGAACGTGATTTTCGGCGGGTGTATATACGGTGGTGCAATAGCATTGGCACTTAGGGGAGGCGCTTCAACAGGAGGTACTGACTTTATTGCGTTATATGTGTCAAATAAGACGGGAAAAGAGATATGGATGCAGGTGTTTGTATTTAACTGTCTGCTTTTGACGACATTCGGTTATCTCTTTGGATGGGAAAATGCGGGATATTCAATCATATTCCAATATATATCCACACATATGATAACTACTTTCCATAACAGGTACAAACGTGAAATGATGCAGATATTTACAAAAAAACCGGATATTGTTGTGCGTGAATATCTTGACCATTTTAGACATGGAATCACGGTGATGAGCGGCACAGGAGGCTATACGGGAGAAGACACATCAATGCTGGTATCTGTAACATCTGCATATGAGTTGCCTGAAGCAATTCATATTATAAGAAAAGCGGACCCGGAGGCTATTATTAATGTTACAAAAACAAGCAGGTTTATCGGAAAATTTCACCAGCCAAATATATAAATTGGTCAGAGAAAAACTTTATGTTTAAAAAACTAAAAGAATGGGAGAAATAATGATAGTACATCCTATACCGCCTTTGTACGACAAGGACTCAAACATACTTATATTGGGAAGTTTCCCTTCAGTAAAATCCAGAGAGGAAAAGTTTTTCTACGGTCATCCTCAGAATCGTTTCTGGAAAGTACTGGCGACACTTTTTGGTGAGGAAACACCAAAATGTATTCCGGAGAAAGAAGAATTCTTACACAGGAATCATGTAGCACTTTGGGATACCATACACTCCTGCGACATAGAAGGCTCTGCTGATTCGACAATTAAAAATGTTGTTCCGAATGACTTGCGTGTGATTACGGAAAATGCCAATATAAAAAGAATATTTGTAAACGGAAATACATCGGAAAAATATTACAAAAAATATATAGAGCCGGATCTTAAAATAAAGGCTGTGTGTCTGCCTTCCACAAGCCCCGCAAATGCTGTATGGAGTGTCGAGGGATTGGTGGAGGCATGGAAGGAGATACTTATATAAAAATCAAATCAGTCAAGGGGGGATTGCTTTGAGTTTGGAGAATCCGTTACATATAAAATCAGTAAGTATAGATTGGGAAAAAATAGATGAATACAGTTATCTTCGAGGGATAGATGCGATAAGTGGATTGGAGGAGTTGGCATTTAACAAGCCGGTGACATTCTTTGTGGGAGAGAATGGAAGCGGAAAATCGACAATGCTTGAAGCTATAGCCGTAGCCTTTGGGTTCAATCCCGAAGGAGGAACAAGAAATTACAATTTCTCGACCTACGATTCTCATTCACCGCTCTGTGATGCTATTAGGCTGAGCCGTGGATACAAAAAGGTTGCATGGGGATATTTTCTAAGGGCTGAAAGCTTTTACAATGTGGCGACGGCTGAGGAAGGTTATGTTGATGCACCGGAGTTCTATCACAAGAAATCGCATGGTGAAAGCTTTCTTTCTGTGGTGCAGAACAATTTCAAACCGGACGGAGTCTATATTTTGGACGAGCCTGAGGCGGCCTTGTCACCACAGAGACAACTTACATTGTTGATAGAAATTGATAAATACGCAAAAGCAGGTGCGCAGTTTATTATAGTTACACATTCACCTATACTTTTAGGGATGTCGGATGCAGAGATACTCAGTTTTGACGACGGAGAGATCCATTCATGCAGTTATGAGGACACGGACAGTTATCAGGTTACCGAAATGTTTATAAATCACAGGGAAGCAATATTGAAAAGACTGCTGAACTAGATATCGCGACTGCGAACAAAGAATCATACAAAAAAGGAAGGCATTGTAGAAAATGAATATAACACAATTAAAATATATTTTAGAGGTTGCAAATTCCTCCTCGATAAGAGGAGCGGCAACAAAGCTTTTTATCTCTCAGCCGGCTCTCTCGTCAAGTATCAGGGAACTTGAGGAGGAACTTGGCATTCTTATATTTGAGAGGACAAACAAAGGTATCTCCCTCACGGATCAGGGGAGAGAATTCGTAAGCTATGCAAAAAAAGTGACAAGCCAGTACGAGATTATGGAGGACAGATACCTGTCAAAAGACAGCGACAAAGAGAGATTTTCGGTGTCGACACAGCATTACAATTTTTCGATAAAGGCATTCACGGATGTCATAAAACGTTACGATCCGGAAAAATATGTTTTTTCCATTCATGAGACAAAGACCAGGGAAGTTTTAGAGGATGTCAGAACTTTAAAAAGCGAAGTAGGAATAATCTCGTTTTCCGGTGCAAATGAAAATGTCATAAAGAAACTTATAAAAGAGTTCGGCCTTGAGTTTATACCTTTGATGAGGCGCGAGACATACATATATGTTTGGAAAAATCATAAACTTGCCGGAAGGAAAGAGATATCCCTTGAAGAACTTTCGGATTATCCGTGCGTTTCTTTTGACCAGGGGGATGAAGGCAATTATTATTTGACAGAGGAAGCGATGGCTGATTACGATTTCAAAAAACTGATAAAATCGGATGACAGAGCAACTTCGATGGAGATAATCGCAGAACTGCAGGGTTATGCGATAGGCTCAGGAATGCTTTCAGGGAACAAGGCGGTTTTAAAAGGACTTGTCGCAATCAAACTCAAGGAGGAGGACCCTCTCACAATCGGATATATAACGAGAAAAGGCGGAGCACTGTCGGAGTATGGAGAAGAATACGTAAAAGAACTTTTAAAATACAAAGAATTGAACTAAAGACTTGCAGAAAATGACTGTCATTGGCAGTCTTTTTCTGACTTTTGTGATAGGCAGAAGTTATCACCAACCATAATAATAAACGATTTTTCAAGAGCCTCTTAGGGTGTTAGGATGAATCCAACAAAAAAAGTAGGAGGCAAACAACATGAGTGATTACAGATTTGAGACATTGCAGTTACATGTAGGACAGGAACAGGCAGACCCGGCAACAGATTCGAGAGCAGTTCCTATATATCAGACAACCTCGTATGTTTTTCATAATAGCAAACATGCGGCAGACAGATTTGGACTTGCTGACGCAGGAAATATATACGGAAGACTTACAAATTCGACACAGGACGTACTGGAGAAGAGAATCGCAGCCCTTGAAGGGGGAAGTGCTGCTCTTGCCGTAGCATCCGGATCGGCCGCGATAACATACACGATAGAGGCATTGGCTGCAAACGGCGGACACATAGTTGCGCAGAAGACGATATACGGTGGAAGCTTCAATCTGCTTGAGCACACACTTCCGCAGTACGGAATAAAAACAACTTTTGTGGATGCTCATAACCTCGATGAAGTGGAGGATGCGATAGAAGAAGATACGAGAGCAATCTATCTTGAGACACTCGGCAATCCGAACAGCGATATTCCTGATATCGATGCTATCTCTGAGATTGCACATAAGCATGGAATACCGGTTGTTGTAGACAATACTTTCGGAACACCGTACCTTATCAGACCTATTGAACACGGCGCAGATATCGTGGTTCACTCGGCGACAAAATTTATCGGAGGACATGGTACAACCCTAGGAGGAATAATAGTAGAGTCCGGAAAATTTGACTGGAGAGCATCAGGAAAATACAAAAATATCGCGGAAGCGAATCCAAGCTACCATGGAATATCATTCTATGATGCGGTTGGACCTGCGGCATTTGTGACATATATAAGAGCAATCCTTTTGAGAGATACCGGATCTACAATCTCACCGTTCAACGCATTTTTGCTTCTTCAGGGAGTTGAGACACTTTCGCTCAGACTCGACAGACATGCGGAGAATACCAAGAAGGTTGTTGAGTTTTTGAAAAACCATCCGTTGGTTGAGAACGTGAATCATCCGTCTTTGGAAAATCATCCGGATCACGAGCTTTATGAGAGATATTTCCCGAATGGGGGAGCATCTATTTTTACATTTGAGATAAAAGGTAAAAAAGAGGAGGCGTGGAAATTTATAGACAATTTGAAGATTTTTTCGCTGCTCGCCAATGTTGCGGATGTAAAAAGCCTCGTTATTCATCCGGCTACAACAACGCATTCACAGTTGTCGGCAGAAGAACTTTTGGATCAGGGAATAAAGGAGAATACGATAAGACTTTCGATAGGAACAGAGCATATCGATGATATTATCGCTGACCTTGAAAACGGATTCGCCGCAATCGGATAAAAAATGTACTGTCATAATATAGAATGCCATAAAAAAGGGTGAAGAAAATGTATCATACATTTTCTTCGCCCCATTTTTTTAGCTTTAAGAGTATCGGTATAAGTGTTTTTGCTTTGTCGGTCAGAGAGTATTCCACGCGAACAGGCATTTCGTCATACTGCGTTCTGGTGACCAGACCATCGTGTTCGAGCTCTTTCAACGACTGGGAAAGCATGGTATTTGTGATTCCGAAGACTTCTTTTCTAAGGTCGCCGTAGCGGACTATTTCGTTGTTGTCGATAACGCAGAGAATCATTATCTTCCACTTTCCACCGACGATGTTTAAGACTTTTTTCAGTCCGCAGCCTTCGCCTGCGATATCTTCACATAAAGGTTCTTTCTTTTCACTCATATTAGCTCCTTTTTTTATGCGTTCTTATACAGGTAAGATTTTTCTTACCAGGTCAATTAATTTTGCGTACTTGATATATTTTCCTTACCACATATAATAAGCGTATCGTTAGAAAAATGCAACCCGTTGAAAAGTAAGGTACAGTTTATAAAGGAAAAAAATGAGAGCAAGACAAACAGCAAACCCCAAAAGAAATATATGTGTGGCTTGCGGAGTGTGCGTACTCCGGTGTCCGAGAGAAGCGATAGAAGTGCATAAAGGTTGTTATGCAAAAGTCGATGAGAGCAAGTGCGTCGGTTGCGGACTTTGTAAAGAGGCATGTCCGGCAAATGCGATTTTTATGATAAGAGAAGAGAGGGAGGCGAAAGATGGCATCACAGAATAAAAAGAATCCCTGGTACTCATACCTGTGGATATGGTCGATTGTGTATTTTTCGCTCGGATTTTTCAATATTTTATTTGCATGGCTTGGTATGATCGATTTCATTGTTCCGTTAATTTTTGCAATAGTCGGCGGAAATAAATGGTTTTGCAACAACATGTGCGGCAGAGGTCAGCTTTTCTGGGTTTTGGGACGAAATCTCAAACTTTCCGGAAAGAGGAGTGCACCCGGATGGCTCTCTTCAAAATGGTTTAGATACGGTTTCCTCACATTTTTTATGACAATGTTTGGAACAATGGTTTTCCAGACATACAGAGTGTTCGCGGGAACTGACAGTTTGAAAAAAGCGATAAAACTTTTCTGGACTTTTAAGGTACCATGGAAATGGACTTACACAGAGAGCATATTTCCGGACTGGGTTGCACAGTTTGGATACGGATTTTACAGTCTGATGTTGACATCAACGCTTATAGGATTGATCGTCATGTTTTTATATAAAGAGCGCACATGGTGCACATTTTGCCCTATGGGGACCATGACGCAGGGCATTTGTAAGATAAAGAACGCAAAAGAATTTAAAGAAAGTGTTTAAGGAGGGGAAAAATGGGTAAGACTATCATTATCGGCGGAGTTGCCGCCGGAGCAAGCTGTGCCGCAAGGCTTAGAAGGCTGAAGGAGGATGAGGAGATCATACTTCTTGAAAAAGGCGAGTATATTTCATACGCCAACTGCGGTTTGCCGTATCATGTCGGCGAGGTTATTTCAAACCGTGAAGATTTGCTTGTTATGAAGAAACCTATCATGGAGAAAAGATTTCATATTGATGTGAGAAATCTTAGTGAGGCAATTTCAATAGACAGGGAAAACAAGAAAGTTTTAATCAGGGAAAACGGACAAAAAGAGTATGAGGAAAACTATGACAATCTTGTCATTGCGACAGGTTCTTCACCGCTTAGACCGAATATTCCCGGGATTGAATCGGACAGAATAAAGACGCTCTGGACCGTTCCTGACACTGATGAGATAAAGGCGTTTATAAAAGAAAAAAATGTAAGGAGAACGGTTGTTGTCGGAGGAGGATTCATAGGTCTTGAGATGGCTGAAAATCTCAAAGCCTTAGGATTGGAAGTGACAATTGTTGAGGCCTCCGCACAGGTTATGGCGCCGGTGGATTTTGAGATGTCTCTTTTGTTGAATGAGAACATAAGAAGCAACGGTGTAAAACTTATATTAAATAACGGAGTGGACAGCTTCAAAGAAGAAAAAGATGAGGTTGTCGTAACACTTTCAGACGGAACATCTCTCAACGCTGATATGGTTTTGCTTTCAATCGGAGTGAGACCGAACAGCGAGCTTGCAAAAAAATGCGGACTCGAGCTAAATGAGCGCGGAGGTATTGTTACTGATGAACACATGAGAACCTCGGACCCATGTATTTATGCTGCGGGCGATGTGGTTGAAGTGGAGGATTTTGTATCAGGTAACAGGACTATGGTTCCGTTGGCAGGGCCTGCGAATAAGCAGGGACGAATTGTTGCAGACAACATTGCGGGTATCGCGTCTGAATATGCAGGAACGCAAGGCTCATCAGTCGCAAAGGTCTTTGGACTCAATGCCGCATCGACAGGCTTAAACGAGAAGACATTGCAGAGAATGGGGCGCATAAAGGATAAAGATTACAGATCATTTATCATCACACAGAATTCTCACGCAGGATATTATCCGGGAGCGACCCCACTGTTTTTGAAACTTATTTTTTCAATGGATGGAAGTGAGATATACGGTGGACAGATAATCGGAAAAGACGGCGTGGACAAAAGGATAGATACACTTGGAACCGCAATGCGTCTACATGCGTCGGTATATGATCTTTCGAACCTCGAACTCGCATATGCCCCACCGTTTTCATCTGCAAAAGACCCGGTCAATATGGCGGGATATGTTGCGGAAAATGTTTTGCGTGGCAATGCTGTGTTTGCTGAGTGGGATGAGTGCGAAAAGGATGAGGAGACTGTTATTCTTGATGTTAGAGAAGAACAGGAGCTTAAAATGTTTGATTTTGAGAAATCTCTGAATATCCCTTTGAGCGAGCT
>JAILHT010000152.1 GCA_024695665.1 Lachnospiraceae bacterium | reverse complement strand
AGACAGGGTTTTTCAGGCCGTTTCTCTCAACCAAAAGCTTGATGTTGTCAGCTTTTCCTTTTTTGTTATTTCCGTAGCACTCAATATCTGTGACGAACTCTCCCAGATTGTACTTTTCCAGAAGAATCTCTATGTAACCGCTCTGGCAGTTGCTAACGATAAAAAGCTTCACCTTTTTTGAGAGCTCTTTTATGGTCTCTTCCACTCCATCATAGAGAAGATAATCCTCACAAGCCATTAAATCTATGTTTTCCTGCTTACAGCACTCATCCATGAGAAGCTGTCTTCTGTCCTTTGGCTCCTCCGGGAAAAGTTCGTCGGCTATGACTTCCATGGTCTTTCCAAAATATGTTTTCAAGTTTTCGGCCGTCACTTCCTTGCAGGCCTTCATCTGTAAATTGTCCACAACTTTTTTCCATGTTCCTGCGACGCAATCTGTGCTGTCCCAAAGTGTTCCGTCTACGTCAAGTATTATTCCGTCTGTGTTCATTTGCTCTTTTAACTCTCCTCTGTGATTTTTCTGATTATAAAAAAACTATGCGACACAAGAAAAGTATGTCACTCAATTCGTCATACAGTTATGAAAGACATTTTAAGGGTATTTCATAAAAAAAGAAAGCACCACTTTGTGTGGTGCCTTCCGATACATATTAAGTATTATTTAATTTCTACATACACATACACGTTCCAATGTACGAGTCTGTTTGTATAAATATCCTTATAAGTAACCTCAAGTTCTGTTTCTGCTAATGGGTAATCAAACACTTCCGTCTGCGTCTTGGTTACTTCTTTGTACGTTCCGTCATCATTTTTTAAATAATCGTTTCTCTCATATTCCTTTTTTCCGGAACACTTATTGTTTAAATAAATTGTCTGATCATTCTTTAATGTCGCAGCTTTTCCTCCGGATGAATGGTGCGATACACAATCGTCTTTACTTGAAAGATCACCCCTGTTCTTTATTTTTACCAATTTATAGCCTTTACCCATCTCAATATGGATCTTTCCTTTAGCTTTTTTTGACAGGTAATGACTCTCATACCATCCGTTATTCACATCTGTTAAAGTCTTGCCACCTATTGAAAACTTTTTTATAGCTTCATCCTTTGTAACATATACTTTTATAGTATATTTGGCAGATTTCCAATTATCGTATAAATCCTGCTTGTACTTAACCTTAAAGGTAATACTATATTCTCCTGTTTTATCTGAATAAAGCTGGAATTCACAAGGATTGGTTCCCTCATATGTATCATAGGCTGTACTCCATTTATTAGTTTTACCAACATTTTCTGTTCGAATCTTGAGGTTTTTATCGCTTGACTTTATCGAAGTTACTTTAACCGCGTATGCATTTTCAGATATTTCAATACCACTTTTATAAACCTTATCTTTTATAAGATGTATTTTCTTTTCGTAGACGCAAACATTATTATCGGTATATGCGTCGTCACAAAAGTATGCATATGCAAAAACATTCTTTGGCATAATAAATAACACTGTTAATACAAGGGTTAACAATATTGGTAATGCAGTTTTTTTCTTCATGACTTTCCCCCCATTTTCCCGCTACATATAAACATAACCGGTCGAACTAAACGTTTTATCCGTATACAAATCTTTGTATTCAATTTTCAGTTCTACATTTGTATCTTTGATTTTGTACTTCTTCCCTTTTTTTATTTTTTCAAACTCCGAAGCAAAACCTTTTCGGATATAGATTCCTTTCAACTCATATCCCTTATTCATTTTTACATCTACTTTAATTGAAGGCTTCACTTTTTTGTTTTTAAAGATACCTGTAGGTATACTCAGATTCTTCGACTTAAAGTCACATTTTGCTTTTTTTCCGTTTACTTTTATGTATGAGTACGGCTTTTTTTCGTCCGCCAGGACTGAAATCTCGTGGCTGTTAACAACGCTACCATCCTTGTCTACAACATCATACGTAACTTTATACTCTCCACTCTTTTTAGCCAAAACACCTATCCAAACCATGTGTTCATCGAGTGTAGTGTTGACGTCATGAGCTTTCCATGCTCTTAACTTCTTTGATGATGAATTAATATTTGTTATGTCATAGCCATTATCAAATTCACATGATATAACATCTATCCGGCAGTTTTTTACGGGAATATGCATTTTCTCCAGATTTGCAGACTTCCAAATGGTAACATTTTTGTACACATAAACTTCCGCTTTCGTATTTTCTGCTCCAAATGTCAGAAACGAAACTAACATAAGCAGTACAACTAATAACGTTTTTAACTTTTTCATCATGAACCTTTCCCCCATCCCTAATATCTTAACAAATCTCTATTTTGCATGCATGAAATTTTCCATTCGTTTTTTCGAAAATCATACTTAGCGCCTTCATTCAGAACCCCTGCTATTGATGCCTTAGCGCTTCCATACCTTTTGTTATTTATAGTCTTATTGTCTTCATACATAGAAGCCAGACTCTTATAATACGGTAGTTTAGATTTGCCTTTTTTTCTCCTCTCTTCATTGATATATCTGATTTCATCGTTGAGTTGTCGTATTGGCTTC
Source organism: Lachnospiraceae bacterium (assembly GCA_024695665.1). GTDB lineage: Bacteria > Bacillota > Clostridia > Lachnospirales > Lachnospiraceae > JAILHT01. The sequence continues at coordinate 156 of JAILHT010000152.1, read as the reverse complement.
AAGTATCCAGAAATGTTTCTATATTCTAATCCGCATTTCTGTCCCGAAGAACGCTGATTTAGCTTAGGAATCTGTTCATTTACTTTTCTTTCAAAACCATCCCAATCAGCAAAATGGTTTTCATTAAACTCTGCTGTACTTCTAACCAATGACCTG
>JAILHT010000111.1 GCA_024695665.1 Lachnospiraceae bacterium | reverse complement strand
ACTGAGGTATAAATCGAACATTTTTATACCGATTTTTATACCTTTTGCTTACAAAAATACGCAAAATTATGCCAATATATGCCAAGAAAGTGAAATTCTTACTCTATAAGAAAAACACGGAAAAGTCCGTAAATACAGCATTTATAAGGAATTTAAGACTATGACAAAAATACTATTCATCTGCCACGGCATGGTACTAACTTGTAGTCTAAAAGCCCATGAAATCAGCGGTTAATGTTGCTTGAGAGTTAGATTTACAACCTATTTACAACTTTTTGTATAGAGAAAAATAGGGTGTGAGCCGGACACAAAGAAAGCAGGAAAAAGAAATGACCAAAATACTCTTTGTCTGCTGGGGCATAGTATTAACCATAGTTAGAAATCCTTTATTTTCGAGCATTTCAGCACGAGAGAATAAGAATTACAACTGTTTTACAACTTTTGGATAGCTGCGATACGATGAGTCCACAAATTGGGGACTCTTTTTTATAAGAGTCCTTGACTAAGACAAAACAAACCCTTCGGGGTATGTCAAAAGCAGAGAAAGGAAGCGCTCAAAATCGGGCACTCCCGTGGCACTCGGTGGCACTTGCGGGAGTGTCGTCGGAACTTTATTAATTGTCCCCAAATCAGCAAAATAGAATATGACGAAGGACACTTATCCTTAAGTGGCCTTGATTAACATAAAACAAGCCCTTCCGGGTCTGTCAAAAGCAGAAAACAAATCTGTACTTTGACGGGCTTGGGAGGGCTTGTTAATTATTGATTGCTTTCGGTTGAGTCCTCGCTATCGTCTATTGTTTCTAAAGAAAATCTAATTCGATTATCTCTTGGTTTGGTCCGACGATTTCCGTTTTGATAAGATGCAAGAGATAGCTATATGAACAGTTAGTTTTATAAAATACAACATGTTAAACATTAAAAACCTCATAATACTTATGAAAATGTTCGTAAGTGTTATGGAGGTTTTATATGTTCTAAAAAAATCTGTTTAATAATATGTAACGTCAGCTTTAAGCATAGGAGGAATGTCTATGAATCAAAGAGAAATGTGCAAAGTACTTACTTATGACGTACTTGTTCCACTTCATCAACTCTTGGCAACGGAGGAGATTAGCCAGCACTATAATTTTTTACCGGATAGGCGAGAAGATGACGACAATTTGGCGTGGGTTTTTTACTATGAGCATATTCAAAATATTCGGAAGAATTTGAAAAAGATAAAAGGGCTGGAAAAGAAAGCCAAAAGAGAACTTGAGAATCTAATTGAAGAGATTGAAAGCTTTACTATGTACTGCTCTGGTATAGATGACTTACCTCAAATCTGGATGGTTGCAAATCCGAGATTGTACTTTTTTACTTCTGTGGCCGGCATTTTTCATGATTTGTATAAAAACGGCGAAATAGAATTATTACACAAGTTCAAATATACAAGTAGAGATTTAAAGACTGATCGTATACGAACAATATATTTGAAAAGAAAAGGAGCTTATGCTGAAAGTTTGGAGCTTGTGGATACATTTTGGATATTGGTTACCGGTATATTTTTGGAAAACCCCGAATTGTTACAGATGATTTTCGAGTTTGCTTCACAGGATGATGAATTAAAAAGTCCGATTCAGACAACGGAAAATCTGGTAAAAAAGGCAAAGAAACGAAAACAGGTGTGTATGAATGATGAAAGTGCCAGAGAAAAGGAAGGGGAACTTCGAAGTAATCTTTTAAGAGATATCATGGGTGATTTTGAGACGGTTTCCCCACAAGGAGAGTTGAAAAAGTATGTTGAGAAATTTGAGAAGGAGCAACATTGCAATGTATATCAGATTATTATGCAGGGGAAGAATGCGATTCTGTTGTATGTTTCTTATGAACAACCGTTTTGGAAAATGATTCGGCCTAAAAATGGGGCAATCGGTGTGTATGTGCAAGGGTGCGTGATGAATAAGAAAACCGGTGAAATAGAAAAGTGGAAATTGGTTCCCGTAGTGGTAAAAAGGCACAAGCTTTCTATTGAAAAAGAAATTGCTCTTTGAAAAGGATGTATGCAAAAAAACCGGACTGTATATTGCCTATGTGGAACGTGAATTAAGTTAAGTTTGTTTGGAGGTTTTATATGAGATACTACAATACTATTTTTAAAACAACTTCAGAGGAAATCGGTGAGAAGGCCAATATATCTCTTCGGGAATATGGTGGGTATAACAATAATATTTCGGCGTTTAATAATTATATGGAGCAGATTTTGAGAAACAGCGTATCCTTTTTTGCGTTCCGAGAAGAAGATGATCGTCTTTATGCGACCTTTGCCTTTGATGAACGAGTGGAAAGTATGGAAAAAGCGTATAAGTGTATCCTTGATATTTTACAGGATGTATTTCAGATTAAAGAGACAAAGATTGAACCATATGAGATAACGACACTAGAATGTTTGGAAAACCGTAGAGAAGCAGTACGTAGAGATTATGAGCATAATGGATTTAATTTTTTAAAAAGACTCGGTTTGGAAGCATTCAATGCAGAGGAATTTAAGACAACAAGATATGCATATGACGAAAGAATCGTTTCTGCTTGCAAGACAAATCATGAGAGTATCTATGATCCAAGCTTTCTAAGAGAACTTCAAAATATAAAAGAGCATAAAATGGAGATGGGTTATGTCGGAAATATGGTGCACTATGTGATTTCTGAAAGAAGCATGGAAGTAGGAATAAAAATGGCAGAGACTATTACGAAGTATTTGTATGCTGCAAATCGTATTGTTAGCGAACGCCTGACAATTATCAGTGAAATTGATTGTGATTTTAAGACCGGTTCCGGCACTTTAGGAGGAGTTGATGAATTAATTGAACATAACTATGGGGGCGTTATAGTCTTTGATTTGACGGAAAAACTAGGGCGCTCGCCAACTGATTATTCACTCGTAGTGGAGCATCTTTTAAAACTGTTAAAACGTTATAGAAACCAGTGTCTGTTTATTTTTCTTTATAATATGGATCATCCCGGCTTTTCGTATTTTATTTTACCTAAATTGCAGAAGTATGTTGTTCCGGTTATGCTTCGTGAGGGAAGTGGAAATAGGGAGGCAGCAGTAGAATATTTTCGGGATTTGGTCATGGAATCCGAAGATGCTGAGTATGCTTGCTATGTAGAAGAGTTTATGCAGCAGTGTCCGGGAGATACATTTACTCAGACAGACGTAATGGAATCTCTTGAAAGATTTGGAAGTTGGTGCATCAATAAAAAACTGGATGGAGCATATTCAAATAATCCGATGGATGAGTTCTTCTTGGATCGTGATGAAAATGCAAAATCATGTTATGACAAGCTGCAGGATATGATTGGGCTATCCATCGTAAAGGATCGAATCGATGAAATCATTGCAGCGGATATTGTGGAAAAAGAAAGAAAAAATCGTAAGGGTAAAGATTATGAAACAAGTACCATGCACATGATTTTCTCCGGGAATCCTGGAACCGCAAAGACTACGGTGGCCAGACTGTTTGCCGGAATTGCAAAGGAAAAAGGCATATTAAAGAGTGGTATCTTTGTAGAAAGAAATGGAGTGGAGTGTGGTGGTCTTGCAGGATCGGCTATCATCAGAGATTCTTTTAAGGCGGCAAAAGGTGGCGTTTTGTTTATTGACGAGGCATATGAAATTAGTGGAGGCAGTTGTGTAACAGAACTCTTAACTCAAATGGAAAGCCACAGGGATGATGTGATTTTGATTTTGGCAGGATATGGAGATAGCATGAAATACTTCATTGAGCAGAATGAAGGACTTAGAAGCAGAATTCCCTATTGGATTGATTTTCCGGATTATTCCGAAGAGGAACTTACGGAGATTTTTAAGATGATGCTAGCGCAGAAAGGCTTTTCTGTCACAAAGGAAGCTATTGAGGATGCCCGTTTAATCTTTGAAAAGAAACGGTATGCTCGATACTTTGGTAATGGTAGATATGTGAGAAATCTTTTGGAAAATGCCATGCGAAAACAGTCGGTTCGACTGTTAAAAGCAAAAGGGGATGCGGCAGATATCAGGAAAAAAGAACTCTTTTTGATTACCAAACAAGATATCAGTGAACTGGAGGATGGATTAAAAGATGAAAGAGTTCCTGGAACCGCACAAAAAGAGCTGGATGCTATGATTGGGCTTTCCTCTGTAAAAGAAGTTATCCATAAAGCAGTTGCAAATTATAAGATCCGTAAACTTTGTATGGAGAATGGAATTACAAAGGATCGAGCATCGCTTCATATGGTTTTTACAGGAAACCCGGGAACTGCAAAGACCACGGTTGCAAGACTAGTTGCTGAAATTGTGAAAGATGAAAAGATTATGCCTACCGGTAATTTTATTGAAGTAGGAAGAGCGGATCTTATCGGTGGTGCTGTGGGACAAACGGCGTTAAAAGTAAAACAAAGATTCAACGAAGCCAGAGGCGGAATACTTTTTATTGATGAGGCTTATGCTCTTTGTGATGGATACAATGGATACGGTGATGAAGCCATTAACACCATTGTGCAGGAAATGGAAAACCATAGAGAAGATGTTATTGTAATCTTTGCCGGTTATCCAAAGCCGATGCAGGAGTTTCTTGACCGCAATCCTGGTATGTCATCACGCATCGCTTTTCATGTGAACTTTGGGGATTACACGGTTGATGAACTCTGTGAAATTACAAAACTTATGGTGGAAAAGAAATCAATGAAGATTTCTGATGAAGCGATGAAAAAGCTAAAATGTAGTTTTGAAAAAGTCGTAGACACCAAGGATTATGGAAACGGAAGATTTGTCCGTAAAATGTTGGAAGAGGCAGAAATGAATCTGGCAGAGCGATTATGTTCATTACATACTTCTGAAATTACAAAGGAAGTGCTTACTACGATTGAATCCTGTGATATTCCCGAAGACAAAGCTGAGATTAAGGAAGAAAAAGTAATGCTTGGATTTGACGTGTAATAATCCGTAACATCTTACACATTTCAATGGATATCATTTATTTATAGTGATAGAATAGTGAGTAAGGTTATTAGATTTACAAATGAGGGATTCTATGAGAAATGAAAAGACATCGAATCAATTAATAGAAGAAAATATGGACTTGGCAAAGAGTCTGGCATGGGGGTTTATAAAAAGAATTCCGGAAGGAAAACGGGATTATGTTAAGGATGATGTGCTTTCGGCAGCATATACTGGTCTAACGATTGCGGCAGGAAAGTACAATTCTGAAATAGGAACAAAGTTTACAACATACGCTTATCCATGGATTGTCGGAGAAATCAAAGCGGAGTTGGAGTTTTTTGGAAAAGATATGGTTCCTTTTGATGAAGTATTGGAAAATTCGTTGGAATCATACCTTGGAAATGCGGAAGAAATTGTTGTTGCAAATGAAATTGTATCTGAAGTTTTAAAGAGCGCATCATCTATAAAGATAAATCAAAAATCAAAGAGAAAGAAAAAATCGGAACGACCGAACCAGGATGCGCAATATATCTCGGAGCAAAGAACCCTCGAGGTATTAAAAGTCTTAAAAGAAATCTCCGATGAAGACCATCCCGTGAAACAAGAGGATGTGTTTTCCGAGATTTCAACAACCTCTAACAGGAAAACATTGTCGGATACAATTGAACAGATTCTATTAGGTATTAATCCGATAGAACACACCATAGAGAATGATAAGGATTATAGAATAAAATATGAGGGGTATGATAAACCCGTAGATGAGAATCCTTTGTCGATTAAAAATCGAATCAATGAGATCCGTAAAGCATTGCGTCGAAAAGGTGCGGATAAGGAAAAACTCGAAAAGCAGCTAAAAGAGTTAAAGGGAGGTAAGGCACCTACTATTACCGGGCTTCGCTATATCCATGATTTTAGTAATCACGATTTAGATAATCTAATTAGCGCCGTTGCGATGTCTTCTGCAATTGCACCGGATGAAAAGGAAGAATTAATTGGTAAAATAGTTGGAACGGGTAGCAATTATTACAAATCGCCTTTCTATGATAAAGTTCGTGGCCGGTTAAAGTTTGATCCATATGGAATATATAGCAGAACTTATGGGAAAAAGGGAGATGCGGAAAAAAGACTTGCAAAAAACATACGAGTTTTACAAGATGCAATCGGAAAATATACAAAAGTAAGATTTCGATTTGGTGCTTACGATTCTGAGTGTACATATCAAACATTTAGCGATGAAGACATTCTTGGAAAAGAACATGTGATATCGCCATATTATATTGTGGTTTATCACGATAATTATTACGTAATCGGTTCTTGGAATTTTGGCGAGTCTGCTTGTCATTATCGTATTGATCTAATGTCGGATATTGAGATCGTGCGAGACAAAGAAGGGGCGCCAGTTAAAATGCGTCCGATGCGAGAGATAAAGAATCTTCCGGGAAGAGATAAATGGAATCCCGGCAAGTATATGAATGAGCATATGAATATGACGTTTGATTCGGATGATTTAAAACCTCGACGCATTAGTATTAAGATATCAAGTGAGTGGCGCTACCGATATAATCATCTTCGTGATTGGTTTGGAGATTATAGAATTAATAAAACTAAGACCGCTGACTGCGAAGATGGATATGAAGTAGTGGAAGTAACTACTTCAACTGGCATGCTCGTACATTGGGCAATGCAGTATTCGCTTGTTTGTGAAGTCCTGGATGAGGATGTGAGAAAAAGTGTTAGAGAAAGCTTGAAATGGATGGAGGAAAAATATGGAGAATAAAAGTGACTTGGTGATTCGTAAGCTTGATATGACGGATGAGCCATCTTTAGAGAGACTAATAGATGTAGTAGAAAGTAATCTTAATGATCGGCGATTATGGTTGCCTATCTCAAATGCTTCAAAGGAACATTTTTTTGATGAAACCTGGACGGTCTTTTATGGCGCATTTGATAAGGATGAGTTGATTGGGACAGTGGGGTTGTTTCTTAATGAAAATGAATATGGTGAAAGCCAAAAAGAGATTCATTTTGAAAAATATAAAATAGCAGAAATCGGTCGTATCATGTGCCACCCTGATTATAGAAGAAAAGGGATTACGTCTAAGATTATGAAAGAAATGATGGATTATGCCACTCAATTTGAACTGGATGCACTGCTGGCTACAGCTCATCCACAAAATACTGCAAGTCAAAAACTATTAGCAAAATACGGATTTAAAAAAGAGGGACATATAATAAAGTCTTGTGATTATGAGAGAGATATTCTGATTAGGAGGATGAAATAAAATGTTGGCTATTGTATTGAATTGGGAAATGATAGAACATGCTTCGGAAATTATTACTTTGCTTGTGACGGTTGGCGCGGCATTTGTTGCGGTAAAAGAATTACATGAAAGTAAAAAACAGCAAAGGGCGAATTTATATTAAATTTACAACAGGCATACGCTGACAATGGGACTTTTGCTGACTTATTTGAACAATGTTGGCACAATCATAATAATGATTTGTCAGATGAAGCGTTGAGTAAATATTTGGAGGAACACGAAAAGGAATTACTAAACTACTTAACTTTTTTTGAAAGCATGTATCATATGACAGAGGATGGTTTATTGAAGATGGAAACCTTGGATGAATTGTTTGGCAGACGGTTTATGATTGTTGTAAGTAATAAGAAAGTTCAAGAAACGGATTTGGTAAAAAATGCTGCTCATTATGAAAATGTGTTTAAACTATACGGCAAGTGGTGTAGGTACCGTGATGAGAATAAGCTTTTTTTGAATAATGGTAAGAATAAGAATCTGATTGTTGCAAGAGTCGAATACGAAAACCATAAGGAAGACGCTTGAGTGAATTAAATAGGAGAAAAAATGTGTGATTTAATTACATTATTACTGATCATTGCTATAGTTGTTCTAATTGTTAAGAAACATAAGAAAAAGCTGGACTGGGATGAAACGAAATATATTAATGACTGGTATCGCGGCAATATATCCCGAGATTTGGGAAAGTATGGGGTATATGCATTTTTTAGAAGTGTACGGTTTGATAAACTAGAAAATCCAAACAGTATCGTAAAATATGGATATATAATTATTGATTTTGATGAACATTATTTATATTTGTTTGGAGATAACCAGTATTGTGAAAGAATAAAGCTTGATGAACGTGAAAACTTGAATAAAGGAATAGTATTACTCGATAAGCAGGACGAGATATTCGGTGGATCAAGAAAGATAATACGATTTTTGTACAAAGGGACTGCAAACGATTTGGTTGTGATAGATGAAGTTATATGTAATAAGATTAGTAGTATGGTGTATCATGCTTCGCCGTTAGAGGAAACACTTAAACTTAGAGATGAGTATCCGATTGTGGAAAACTTACACAAAACAAGGGAGTATTAGTAAGGAAAGATGGAAATACATGTGATTCCAAATCCACTATTTACATGTCTAAAGGGATAACTGGAGATTCATATAAATGCAAGTGCACGATTTGTTTGAGGATTATTTTCAAAAGAACAAATCAGCATTTGCAAAATGCGATGATGGTTATGAGGTAGTGGATGTTAAGACTTCACCCAATATGATTGCCCACAGGGCGATGCAGTATTCTGATTTGATGGAAGTGCTGGATGAAGAGCTGCGGGATAAAACTAGAGAAATGACAGAGGATATGGAGGAAAGGTATGTATGACATACTGTAAAGAAAAAGAAACAAGAAATTGATAAACTAAAAGACCTGGAACAATATAAGGGACATGAGTTTTCTTTTTTAATAAACAGATATGAATTAAATGTTCGCGGAGTAAAAACAGGTTTTAAATGTAGATTTTTATTTGATGTAATGAATAATCCTAACTATAATATTGGGCTGAATAAACCATATGATTACCATCTGATTGGGAATTTTGCTCCAATACCTTGCAATTCGAGCTTGCGCCCAAGTTTTCAGATCATTCATAGAAACTGTAATGAGAAATGGGATGATTTTTTGAAGTATTTAGAAAAGAATTGGGAAAGTACAGGCACACCATTTCCTTTTGAAGACTATATTACATTGTCATATCAAGATATGTATTATTCTAAAAAAGAAAAAACTTTTACAAAACTCGATGATGTAGAAACAATCAAGAGTCTGATAAAGAAAAGAGGTGAAAGTATATCACGAAAATTTGTAGAAATCATGAGCAAGCATAGTTCAACATATTAAACATCGATTTCTCCATAATATTAGTGTAAACAAAAACATTAGTATTATGGAGTTTTTTATTGGAGGAAATTGATTATGAAAAATATGATGAAAGACTATCTTGGAAATGAATATAGCAACGATCATTTCAGAAATTTCTGCTTATATTGGATAAAGGGTATGGACTGTATTCCAAAGTGGGAAAACACTGAGGAAGGGCGGACTCGGTATGATATGTGGCGAAAAGAAAATGATATGGATTGTTTATATTTGGATGGTGATTTAAGAGCAGACACGCTTATTTCAGCATGGACACCAATAAAGTGGGTTATCGGTTGTATTAACAAGGGGCGTGGAATAAGACTTTCCAAAACGCCGGATTGTTTAAAGCATCTTTTGGTAAACATAGAAGACTATTTGCCGCCTGATCATGAACTAGCCAGGCTGCTCAATCGCTATTTGGAGCTGGCGGAGGGGCGATGGAATATCATTTTGCTGCCGGATAGAAAGATGAATTGCGAAAGATACACTGCTTTTATTAATGGAAAGAAAGTAATGTTTTATGATGAAGTCCCAGTTTCGCTTTACCATATTTTTCGAAAGGAAAGTCTTGGGAAATTTTTTTTAGATGAATCCGGGGAAGTCGATGAAAATAAGGTTAAAGACTGGATCCGAAGAGAACATCTGGAAATGGGATTTGTGAATGAAAACCCTGAAGTAAAAGATATAATTCCGTTGATAGAGGGCTTGCCAACAAAAGAGGCAAAATGTCTTACAGAGGAAAATGAGATCAAGGAAGCGTTGATATATATGATAGATTTTCTTGAAAAAAGAAAAAACGCATTTACTTGTACAGCATGTTGAACATAGAAAACTTCATAATATAAATGTAAAGGTAAACAAAGCATGTATTATTCGGGAGGAAAACGTATGCAAAACAATTGGCAGGAAAAGTTACAGGAAGACTTCTCATTTATGAAACAAAATCCTGTGGAGGAGGAAAAGAATCTTTATCGACATTATGGGTTCGAGTGCTCCGGTGGTTGGTATGATATTTTGCATGATTGCTGCAAAAAGATAACGGAGCGATATGAAGAAGCTGGTGTTTCAATTGATTTTGTGCCGGCTCAGATTAAGGAGAAGTTTGGAACATTGAGGTTTTATTACGGATACGAGGATACGCCTTGTGGAATCGCAGCTATGGATTTCATAGGAAGTGGGATATCGATTAGATTTGACCCGGACGGAGATTCGGGGGAAACAGAATCCTTGGAAGCTCGAAATAAAGGAAGACTGCGGGGAGATATAGCTAAAATTGTTCGAACGGCGGAAGAAAGAAGTAAAACCACTTGCGAATGGTGTGGCGATAATAAAACGGCATCACTTAGAACTAATCTAGGTGGATGGATTGGCACATTGTGTGATTCATGTGCCTCAAAATATATTGAAAAGAGAAATCAGCGTCGCAAGGAACTGGAAGCAAAAATCAGGAAATAAGTTGATATGTGATATTTACATAGATGATAAAGCTTGTGTGCCGGATGATTTTTGCGCGCCTTGTGAAAAATAACTTTTAAGGTGGACATTTGTGTACATTTATAAACAGGTCGAAAAGTATATAATCAGACATATAAGATGTTAAAAAAATAATAGGAGGAATTTTAACGATACCAGCCATTTAATAAAGGCTGTGAAAATCGATCCTGATGCAGAAGTAGAAATTGAGGAATTAAATGGTGTAAAACACTGGTCTTATGCGGGTTTTGCTGAGATTGACAATAAAGCGGTATTTGGCTTTTGCCCGAAATAATTTTTTTCTATATTGAAAAAAGCCGACGTGTCGATTATAGGCACCGGTTTTTTTTATACTGTTAAATGTGAGCGATCAAGGGAGAATGCCGGACATGACAGAATGGGAAGGAGGATCCATATAATGGAAAAATCGCAGATGTACGCGGAAGCATTGTTAAGGATGAGGTCATTACAGGATAAGTTTAATCTCAATCCCATGATTTTACAGTATCTTGAAGAGGATATGCTGCTTTTTAGTTGGCACGATTTAGGGGTGGCAGCTGGTTGTGATATGATTGATAATGATGAGTGTTATGAGGAGGCCGTGAAAGAGTTTGAGGAGAAGACGGGAAATTTTGTTTATCATGTTATAGAAAAAAAGATGTGGGCTGATGCGGGGGAATATCAAATTAGTTCTCTTGAAAATGACGTGGATGAGCCGGTTATCATGTTAACATTTCTCTATGTTTCACATGATGCAGAGAGCTGGAAGGAACAAAGGCTAAACGGTGACCATTTGCTGGCCTTTGT
>JAILHT010000065.1 GCA_024695665.1 Lachnospiraceae bacterium | reverse complement strand
GCTGCCTGTATAGCCTTTGAATTGAGTTCGTAAGCTCTCTGTGCCACGATGAGGTTGACCATCTCATCTGCAACCTGAACGTTTGAACCCTCAAGGTATCCCTGCTTTATTCCACTCACCTGAAGTCCGTCAGTTGTAGCCTCATTCATTGCATTTCCGGATGCTTCTGTCACAGCAAGCATACTGTTTGACATTTTTTCAAGTCCGGACGGATTGTTGAACTGCCAGAGTCCTATGGTCTGCTCCATATCTACATACTCTCCATCTCCGTTGAGATAACCGAGCTCCCCATGGTTTGAAACCTGAACCTGTCCTGCGGATACTCCGTCAGGAAGGATAATCTGTTTGCCATCGGAATCAAGCACCGGGTTTCCGTAGCTTGTCGTAAGTGTTGTTCCTTTGTTGCCGATAGCCCATACAAAGCTTCCGTTTCTTGTGTAATATGTATTGCCGTCCGCTCCGACGATTCCGAAGAATCCATCGCCGTCGATGGCAAAATCGGTGTCGCTCTCACTTGTGATGAGCTCACCCTCTGTAAAAATTGAATTTATCGATGCAACCCTTGTTCCGAGTCCAACCTGTGCCGAGACCGGTTTGTCCTCACCGTTTGCTGTGGTTGTCTCCGCCTGCAGTGTCTGATAAAGAAGTGATTTGAACTCGGTTCTCTCAGTCTTGTATCCGGTTGTATTTACGTTTGCAAGGTTATTTGAAATGGTATCTACATTTGTCTGCTGTGACCTCATACCCGAAGCAGCGGTCCAAAGTGCTCTCATCATAATACGTCACCCCTTACTCTATCCGACTCTGCCGACCTGATTTACGGCTTTGTCAAGTGTCTGATCTATGGTCTGTATGATTTTCTGGTTCGCCTCATACGCTCTTGTAATCGTGATAAGTTCTACCATCTCGTTTACGATATTGACATTCGAAACCTCAAGCACGCCCTGATTGACTTTTGCGGTCGACGCCTGAATAGTTCCTCCATCAATTAGATTGTATAAGTTTTCACCGTATTTCTCAAGGTAATTGTAGTCTGCAAAATCGACATATCCGACGCGGGCAACAATCTCGTTGTCCTGGGAGATAAATCCCTGCTCATCCACAGTGATCGGGAGGTTCGGATCAACCTGAATATACGACCCCTGTGTGCTGTTCATAGCACCGTCATAACTTAAGACGTAATCTCCGTCCGTCGTCACAAGGTAACCCTGAGTGTTGATGGAAAAATCACCGTCCCTGGTATATTTTATGCTCTTAGTTCCGTCTTTGGCTGTGAATTCGATTGCAAAGAAACCGTTGCCGTCCAAGGCAAGGTCTGTAGGTATGTCGGTCACCTCATACGAACCCTGGCTGTAATCGGTATAGGTCTCCCCCACCTTTACACCCATGTTAACGTCGCCTACGCCTCTGGCATAGTATATCTCAGAGGTGTCCTTAATCTTGAAAGCAAGCTGCGCATCAAACGCCTGATTTACTGTTCCTTCCCTTTTGTAGCCGGTCGTATCAGAGTTGGCCATGTTATTCGAGATAACATCCAGCCTCCTCATCTCCTCCACCATACCGGTGTATGCTGTATATAAGCCTTTGACCATTCTTTAAGTGCTCCTAAGTCTCGTTCGTCCGTGAACAATAATCGGCATTTTGTTCTCCACGTAATAAATGCTTAAAACTTATGCATAAATATGATACATAAAGAAAAACGCTCCATGCCAATATGTATATCGGCATGAATGCGTTTTTACTTAACAACAAATTTAAAATTTTTTCAAAAAATTTTCACTATATGTTGTGTTTTTGACCTTTTAAGTAAACAACATATGGTTGTTTTCTGATTATTGTCGGATTTTTAATGTATTTTTATTAATGAAAAATTTTAGTTTTCCGTGCTTCTGTCTCCGGCAAGGAACTCAACATATTTTCCTGTTCCTATGGCAACGCAAGTCATAGGTTCCTCAGCGGTCATAGTGTTGATGCCGGTCTTGTCCTCGAGAAGCTCCTCAAGTCCTCTCAAGAGTGCTCCTCCTCCTGTGAGAACAATTCCTCTGTCGGCGATATCAGCAGCAAGCTCAGGCGGTGTTTTCTCAAGGACGCTATGAACTGCCTCAACTATCTGCATAGTAGGCTCTCTCAAAGCTTCTTCCGTCTCTTCTCTTGTTACTGTGACTGTTCTTGGAAGTCCTGTTACAAGGTTTCTTCCTCTGACGTCAAGCGACGCACTCTCCCCTACAGGGAAGCATGCTCCAACTTTTATCTTGATATCTTCCGCGGTTCTCTCACCGATCAAAAGATTGTGTTTCTTTCTCATGTAGCGAACGATAGCCTCGTCAAAATCGTCTCCGGCTATCTTTATTGAAGTTGATACAACAGATCCGCCGAGTGAGATGACAGCGATATCCGTAGTTCCTCCTCCGATATCGACGATCATGTTTCCGCAAGGCTTTGCGATGTCGATTCCGGCTCCGATTGCAGCTGCTATAGGTTCCTCGATGATTGTAACCTCTCTGGCTCCTGCATTGTATGTTGCATCCTCAACCGCCTTCTTCTCTACCTCTGTTACACCGGAAGGTACGCAGACGCTGATTCTCGGCTTTCTGAAAGTCTTCTTTCCAAGGGCTTTTGCGATAAAGTATTTTATCATCTTCTCTGTTACTGTGTAATCTGAGATAACACCCTGGCGAAGAGGTCTTACGGCAACAATATTTCCCGGAGTACGTCCGAGCATAAGTCTCGCTTCCTCACCTATTGCTTTTATCTTGTTTGTGTCTCTATCGAAAGCCACTACCGACGGCTCTCTTAAAACAACACCCTTTCCTCTTATATATACAAGGATGCTGGCTGTTCCTAAATCAATACCGATATCTGTTGAAAGCATATTTTCTCCTTCCCTGCTTCTTCTCTAACTTCGTTACTTATATAGAAAAAGACGTAGTTGTACGCCTTTTAAGGCAAAATATCACATATACATTCCTATTATATACAAATAGAAAAAAATTACAAACTTTATTTTTTTCATATTTTCATCACAAAACGGACACATTTTATTTCTATAGTATTTAATGTACTAGCTGACAAAGCTAATATAATTTTTCATAACTCATGCACTCCGATCCGCACAATCGGAGTGCACTCCCCGAAAGCAACGGAGTTTGTAAAGCCAAGACGGTTTACAAACTCCTTTTTTTATCTGAACTGATTCAATATCTCGTTGTACTCATATCCCACGCCCGCAAGCTTTGCCTGTATCTCTTTCTTGCTCGCACCTGTGTCATCACAGAACGCGTCAAGGCTCGGATAATTGTCCCTGAGTTGTGTGTTCATGTAGCTTAAAAGTATTATCGGATCGTTTGGCATCATTTTATCCCTCCATCGTTCTTCCGTACAAAAATGTGACAAAATATACTATCGAAGCAATTATTACTATCATAGGGCCTGTGGCAACATTCGTGTAATACGACACAAACAGTCCGCAGAGCCCGGAAAACATTGAAAAAATCACCGCAAAAAGGTGGTACTCTCTCAAGTTTACCGATATGTTTCTCGCCGATGCGGCCGGCAATATGAGAAGCGCGTTTATTATGAGTATTCCCACCCACTTTATCGACAATGTCACTATAACCGCGACGAGCACCGCAAATATGTTCTCTGTGAGCGACACGTTTATTCCTTTGCTTCTCGCGAGCGCTCTGTTCACTCCCGCGGCCTCCATATGATTGAAGGCAAATATCCAAAACAGAAAGGTTATTACAAATATAACCGCAAGATATACTATCTCCTTGCCTGTTATGCTCAGTATGTCTCCGACAAGCAGGCTCGAATATTTGCTGAAGTTTCCTCCTTTGGAGAGGATTGCAAGTCCTATCGC
>JAILHT010000062.1 GCA_024695665.1 Lachnospiraceae bacterium | reverse complement strand
ATAATCGGTGTTTCAAATGATGATTTCGAGACAGCTATAAAAGCAATCTACGAGATCTTCGTTGAGACAAGACTTTAAAAACGCAAAAACAAACAGGTTTTTGACAAATAAAACAAACAGGCAGACGGGATCATTCCCGTCTGTTATACTTTATATATGAAGTAAAATACACGGGGGTGTAACAATGAAAAAATACATAATGGCGTTTGATGCCGGAACCACCAGCAACAGATGTATACTTTTCGATCATGACGGCAATATCTGCAGCATGGCGCAAAAGGAATTCACACAGTATTTTCCTAAGCCGGGCTGGGTTGAGCATGATGCTGAGGAAATCTGGGCGACACAGCTTGAAGTGGCAAAAGAGGCAATGGCAAACGTGAATGCGACAGCGGCGGACATTGAAGCCATAGGTATCACAAACCAGAGAGAGACGGTTGTAGTCTGGGACAAAAACACCGGAAAGCCGATCTGCAAAGCTATTGTATGGCAGTGTAGAAGAACAGCTGAGTTAGCGGACAAGCTTATTGAAGAAGGCTACACAGAGAGTTTCAGAAGCAAGACCGGACTTGTGATAGATGCGTATTTTTCCGCCACGAAACTAAAATGGATATTGGACAAATATCCGAATGCAAGAGAGAAGGCAAAAGAAGGCAGACTGCTTTTCGGAACGATAGAGACCTGGCTCATATGGAAACTTACCCAGGGAGCGGTTCATGTCACTGACTATTCAAATGCATCAAGAACCATGATGTTTAACATACATACTCTTGACTGGGACGACGGAATATTAAAAAAACTTGATATTCCAAGGGAGATGCTTCCTACACCGAAGCCTTGCAGTGAGATATACGGAGAGAGTGCACCTGTACTTTTCGGTGCGCCTATCCCTATCGCAGGAGCTGCGGGAGACCAGCAGGCAGCACTTTTCGGACAGGGATGTTTCGACAAAGGAGATTCAAAAAACACCTACGGAACAGGATGCTTTTTGCTTATGAATACAGGAGAGGAGCCTGTTGAGTCGAAAAACGGACTTGTTACGACCATCGCCTGGGGACTTAACGGAAAGATAAATTATGCGCTTGAGGGTTCTGTTTTTATCGCCGGAGCATCTATACAGTGGCTCAGAGATGAACTCAAATTCATAGATACATCCGCTGACTGCGAGTATATGGCAAACAAGGTGAAAGACACGAACGGATGCTATGTTGTGCCGGCATTTACCGGACTTGGAGCTCCGCACTGGAATCAGTATGCGAGGGGAACGATAGTAGGAATCACAAGAGGTGTGAACAAGTATCACATCATACGAGCGACTCTTGAGTCGATAGCTCTTCAGGCAAATGATGTGAGAGAGGCAATGGTAGCCGATATGAATCTCACAGACTGCGAGTCTATGCGTGTGGACGGAGGAGCAAGCGCAAACAATCTGCTCCTTCAGTTTCAGGCAGACATATCGAATGTGAATGTTGAAAGACCGACCTGCATAGAGACCACAGCACTCGGAGCTGCTTATTTTGCGGGACTTGCGACTGGATTCTGGAGCAGCCTTGAGGAATTGAAACAAAACCAGAAAGTTGAGAGAAAATTCAAGCCGAAGATGACAGACGAGGAGCGCGAAGCAAAGATAAAAGGCTGGAATAAAGCCGTGAAATGCGCTTGTGTCTGGGGTGAAGAATAAAAAAATATCTCAGTCCGTGTCATAATCTACGACTGAGATAAATGATATATAATCAATTTTCACTTGGTTTCATTTTCTGATATTCAAGACTTGAAAGTTCACCGATTATATCAAGATAGAGTACGGTAAATGTCTGAGTGACATAAGGAAGTACCCATACAAATCCAATTCCCATGGATAGCACGGAAAGAAGATAAAATCCCAAAAACGAAAGGTGTATTTTTATCAGACGTCCCAACTGTCCGTGGGATTTTTTGTTTGACAAAAGAAAACACTCTGTGATTGAGAGATCCGTGCGATCGACAAGAAAGAACGGAAACATAGTAAGTTTCACGCATGCCAAAAGACAGGCCAAAACCGAACATATCATAAGAATGATATTTACCGCAAAATTTAAAGTATATGATTCGTAAAACAAAATATTCGATAAGAATGCAAGCAGATAAAACGGAAGAGCTGAGCAGACTACGATGAGGAGCATCAAAAGGCTTCCCAGAAGATAACGATCCGGCTGGTTTTTGAAAAACACAAAAATATCGCCCATCTTAGGGTCTCCGAGTCTTGCAAGTTTAAGATGTATATATATCTGTCCATACATTATTATCGATAACAAAAGTCCTGAGAGCAAAGATGCCAAAAGGAAAATGATATTCGAAGACAGTGTCGGATTCGTCAGATAGTTGTCTGAGAAAGGTGTGTTTATAACTACTGAAGCAAGATAAGAAAAAAGAACAGCCAGCATTGGAACCTTGTACTTGAAAGTAAGATTTCCGCGGGCTATTCTTTTCAATTCCAAAATTTTTCTGTTCATTAATAAATTCCTATATTACGACTCCTCGTCAAAATTTATGCCGGTGTACATATTTGCATCCTCGGCTTTTTTCATCTGATTGTAAGGATTGGAGTCGTCTTCCTTGTCGTATTTGATTAGAGTCCTTGTTACACCGCCGGACACGTACATTCTTCCACATTCCGGACAGCGTGACATATGCAAAGTTACCCCTGCAGATATGACTTTGCCGTTTTTTTGAGAGGCTTCTGTATATGCATTTGCGACATGTTCTTTCTCATGTCCCATAACCCTGGCTGCCGAAGCTTCCGGGGAAATATGCGCAGCCGCCTTAAAAGAGACGTTCTCATCGGAACCGTCCTGATATTTCCTGTTTTTACAGGTCTGACACTCACCGCCCGGCTCGTGCACTCCGTTAGAATTCAATTCTTCACTCGGATTGACTTTAGATGTGCCGGAAAGCCCCGTCGAATCGCCGATGCCTGACATATTGTTGAAACCGGTCGAGCCTGTATTCATATTGTTGCCATAACCCGATACCCCAAAACCGCTTATGCCATTTACCATTCAATACCTCTTTTCGAAAATGACCGATAGTTACGCGGATAATTTTTTACATTATATCACAGAAAATGTCATATTAAAACCGAAAACGGTACTAATTATGTGGTTGAAAAAGTATACCAAATGATATATCATTTAGAAAAATGGTTGTTATAGCAAGATTTTTAACATATCAACTGAGGTGGGGAAATGGCGAAGGAGATTATATACGAGAGAATATACAGGGATATAAAAAACGATATAAAAGAGGGAATATTAAAACCCGGAGACAGAGTTAAATCGGAGATAGAACTTGCTGAGGAGTACGGCGTGAGCAGGATAACCAGCAAGAAAGCGATGGAACTTTTGGCAAATGAGCATCTTGTCACGAGAACGAGAGGCAAAGGGTCTTTTGTTGAGAGCGGCGCAAAAGATATCATATCAAAAAACGAAGAATCAAAAGGAATCGGTACATATATAAAAAGCGATGTGGACACGAATGTCATAGGTGTGCTTTTTGACACCTTCGGAGAGGATTTCGGAAGTGAGCTCCTCAGGGCTATAGAAAGAGAGTGCCACAGGAGAAATATACAGATGGTTTTCAGATGCACCTACGGTAGTATAGCTGAGGAAGATGCGGCCATAGAGAGATTTTTAGAAATAGGCGCAAAGGGAATGTTGATTTTATGCGCACAGGGAGAAAACTACAACAACACGATAGTGAGACTTGCTCTCGATGAATATCCGATAGTGCTTGTGGACAGACCGATGAAGGGAATTCCTATTCCGTGCGTAAAGACTGACAACTACAAGGCGGCGGAAGAACTCACAAATGCGATAATAAAAAAGAAGCATACCAATATCTGTTTTGTCACACACTCATCGCTTGATACACCGACCATCTCCGAGAGATATGCCGGATTTACCGATGCTATCTTAGAAAACAAGAAGACCACAGGGCTCTTTGAACAGATGAAAACCTATCAGATAGCCGAGGAGAACATGTATATAGACAACCTGATAACGGACGAGGCGGTCGAGATTTTAGAGAGACATCCGGATTGCACGGCATATCTCACGGCCGAGTACAGGATCGGCGTACTGCTCGACAAAGCGGCCAGAGATCTCGGCAGAAAGATTGATATAGCGACATTCGACAGCATCTCGCCTTTCTATGATGACAGACATGAGTTCATGTATGTAACTCAGGATGAGAAGCAGATGGGAGAAGTTGCGGTGTCGACGCTTGTGGATTCGATTCAGGGAAAGAAGAGCCACGGAACCATACATATCCCATACAGGGTTGTTGATATAGCAGAAAAGTAATTTTGGACTCGCATCCAAAACAGACAAACGCATCTTTATTGAGATAAAAATGAAATAAACTCCGCCATGGATAGTGATCTAAGGCGGAGCTTTTTTATGGCATGAAAACGTGTCAAAAGATAAAAATAATGCCAAAAAGAATATAAAAAGATATAAAGGTTATAATGATATGCAAAAGATATGTGCAGTTATACCAAAAATATACGTCTTATTTTATGAAATTATACAAAAAGACGGCTTTTTGAAGTAAAAAACTTGCTAATTCATCAAAAATGATATATCTTGTTTTTAAATGATATATGAAATGTATCAAAAGATATACGGAATATATCAAATGATGTTTTTTATCACTA
>JAILHT010000160.1 GCA_024695665.1 Lachnospiraceae bacterium | reverse complement strand
TATGCGTTGGCTGTGAGAGGATGAATCTCACCGATATATCCGATAACAGTTGAATCATAAATAATATTTGCCTGTCTGCCCGGATGCATAAATGACAATCCGCTGTTTGGATCAAGCACCATCTTCTTATGCATTCCGACTTTGTTCAAGAAATTTTCAACTACACCCTTCATCGCGAAGAAGTCACCTTCTCCGTACATTCCGAGTGTAAACTGCATTCTCTCATCCGGCAGTTCTGTAAGTGGTAAGTTCTTTGGCAAATAGATATTTCCAAGTTCATAAAGCCTTACATCTTTGTTTCTTCTGTTGAAGTTTGTAGCAAGAGACGTAAGAATACCATTTAAAGGAAGAGTTCTCATTATACTGAAGTCTTCTCCCAACGGATTGCTGATTACAACTGCATTTCTGCTAGGATCGTTCTCATCGAGTCTCAACTTGTCAAATACCTTAGGACTCTCAAAAGAATAACAGAACGCCTGGCTGAAACCGTTATTCTCGGCAACATCCCTGGCAACAGTTTCAATCCTCATCTTAAATGAGAGCTTTCCGGCTGTCGCATGTCCGGAAGGAAGTGAAGTCGGTATCTTGTCATAACCAAAGAATCTTGCAACTTCCTCGGCAATATCCGCATCACATAAGAGATCCTGTCTGAAAGTCGGAATAATAAGTTCGTTCTTTGCACTGTCATATTCTATTTCAAGCGCCTTAAAATATCCGATCATATCCTCTGCGCTTATGTCTGTTCCAAGAAGATGATTGTATCTGTCAGGTTTAAACGGAAGAACTACCTGCTCTTTTTTAACAGGATAAACATCTACCATTCCTCCGACAACTTCACCTGCACCGAGTTCTTCTATAAGCTGACATGCTCTATCGATAGCGGCACTGGCATTGTTTGGATCAAGTCCTTTTTCAAAGATAGACGAAGCATCCGTTCTCATACCAAGCTTCTTGCTTGATACTCTGATATTTGCTCCGTCAAATGTAGCTGCCTCAAAAAGAATTGTATCTACATTGTCGGTTATCATAGAATTCTCTCCACCCATGATTCCTGCAAGACCGACAGCCTTTTTGCCGTCTCTTATCATAAGCATTGTCTCGTCGAGTTTTCTCTCCTGACCGTCAAGTGTTGTAAACATCTCTCCTTTTTCAGCGCGACTTACAACTATTTTATTTTCCTCGATGGTACTCAAATCGTAGGCATGCATAGGCTGACCATACTCGAGCATAACATAGTTTGTTATATCAACAATGTTATTGATAGGTCTGATTCCCTGATTTGAAAGACGTCTCTGCATCCACTTTGGAGAAGGAGCAATCTTTATATTTTTAGCTACTCTTGCCGTATATCTTGAGCAAAGATCGTTATCTTTGATTTCAACTTTTATATAGTCATTTACATCTTCACTGTTTCCTGTAGCTTTTACTACAGGTGGTGTAAAGGACTTTCTGAATGTTGCTGCAG
The DNA here is from genome assembly GCA_024695665.1 of Lachnospiraceae bacterium. Taxonomy (GTDB): domain Bacteria; phylum Bacillota; class Clostridia; order Lachnospirales; family Lachnospiraceae; genus JAILHT01. Next base: position 1,106 of record JAILHT010000160.1, on the reverse strand, counting down.
CTTCTCTTGCAATTCCCAAAATAGAGAAACAATCAACCCTGTTTGATGTTATCTCATACTCAACAAGAGTATCTCTGAGTCCCAATGCTTCAATCGCATCATCACCGACTTTTACATCATCGGTATCATCAAAGAAATAGAGTCCGCTATCCGGTGCTTCCGGATACATATCCTTGGAAGAACCAAGCTCCTCAATGGAACACATCATTCCGTTTGACTCAACTCCTCTGAGTTTTCCCTTCTTTATCTTTATTCCGCCTTCAGTCTTTGAGCCGTCATGTCCTCCGGCAACTCTACCGCCGTCTAATACGACCGGAGTGAGTCTCCCTTCCTCTACATTAGGAGCTCCTGTGACAATCTGAATCGGCTCACTCTCTCCGATATCAACTTTGCAGACAACAAGTTTGTCAGCATCCGGATGTTTGTCAATCTTTATAATCTTACCGACTATAATCTTGTCTAGGTCTTTGTCAAATTCGGTATATCCTTCAACCTTGGAACCGCTTAAAGTCATTGCATCCATATATTCCTGAGGTGTCACATCAAGTCCCGGAACCAAAGCTTTTATCCATGCTAATGAAGTATTCATTTTAAATAACCTTCCTATCCTATATATTTATTGGATCTGATACAAGAAATCCCATATATCGCAAATATGCTTTATAAGCATAGATGCTGCGGATTTCTTAGACTTAAATTAAAACTGCTCGAGAAATCTCTCATCGTTCTCATAGAGAAGTCTCATGTCGTCAATCTCGTATTTAAGCAATGCGATACGCTCAAGTCCTACACCGAACGCAAATCCCGAATACTCTTCCGGATCTATGTTGCATCCTTTCAATACCTTTGGATGAACCATTCCACAACCTAAAATTTCTATCCAACCCTCGCCTTTACAGAAACGGCAACCCTTTCCGCCGCACTTAAAGCATGAGACATCCATCTCTGCACTTGGCTCTGTAAACGGGAAGTGATGTGGTCTGAATTTTACTTTTGTGTCCTCTCCAAACATCTCCTTGGCAAATTCAGCAAGAGTACCTTTGAGATCGGCAAAAGTAACATTTTTATCTATAACCATTCCCTCAATCTGGTGAAACGAAGGAGAA
>JAILHT010000056.1 GCA_024695665.1 Lachnospiraceae bacterium | reverse complement strand
GCTGAGAGTGTGTGAGCCATGGCATGATCGATTCCAAGTCCCACATTTGAGAATCCCATTCCTGCTATATACTGTCCCAAAGCCATTCCCTCACGGGCATCCTTGTCATTTTCTACAGCTCCTCTCAAGTTCTTTGAGATAAGGCGAATTGCCTCAAGATGGAACATATCTGTCATCTCCCATGCTGCTCTGGTCGTATATCCTTCTATTGCATGTGTGAGCGCATCCATTCCTGTTGCTGCCGTAAGTCCCTTAGGCATTGAATACATCATCTCAGGATCTACGATGGCAACTATCGGCATATCATGTGTGTCAACGCAGACAAATTTTCTCTCCTTCTCTACGTCGGTTATAACATAGTTTATAGTAACTTCTGCTGCGGTTCCCGCTGTAGTAGGTACTGCAATGATCGGAACACAAGGATTCTTTGTAGGCGCAACTCCTTCAAGTGAACGCACATCCGCAAACTCAGGGTTTGTGATGATGATACCGATTGCTTTTGAGGTATCCATTGAAGAACCTCCTCCGATAGCTACTATACAGTCTGCTCCTGATTTTTTGAAAGCCTCAACTCCGTTTTTTACATTTTCGATGGTTGGGTTTGGCTTGATATCTGAATAGATTTCATATGGTATCTTTGCATCATCAAGAAGTGCTGTGACCTTTGCTGTCACACCGAACTTTATAAGGTCAGGGTCTGAAGCGACAAAGACCTTCTTGAATCCGTTTCCGTTGATTTCGTTTACAACTTCGGCGATAGCTCCCGATCCGTGGTAAGATGTTGGGTTCAATGAAATTCTGTTTGCCATGGTAAAAATCTCCTTTTTCCTATACTGTTAATTTTTTAACGTTATCACGATTCAATTCTAACATTGCGGATTTGTAAGTATAAGTTACAAATCCCTCGATGTGTCACTTTGGCATAAGATTTTTTCCATGGCAAAACATACGATTTATTACATACTGTCAGTTCTGATATATTTTATATGCGTCTGCAAACATCTCTATCACTGTTGTTGCGTTGTATGTTTCGCACATAAAACGTGCGACTTCAAGAACGCCCTTTGCATCTCTCTCTTTCAAGAACAATTCATCCTTTGATAATTTCTCTATTTCATCATCGGATAGGTTCTTTACATAAACCATTCCTCTTTCAAATATAAGGTTTACCAAAGCCTCATACTCATCCGGTCTTGCTACCATTAGATTTACGATATCTTTTGTACTCTGTATTCTCATAATCTACCTCTTTAATTTTTTCTCCATGTTTATAAGTTTCATTGCCGATCTGTCTTATGCGCCAACATTAGAAATATCAGCTGTGTCTGCACTTTTGATTCCGGTTACACATCCGTCTTCGATATCCAGCTCCATATCATATTCAGCGCAATAGTCCTGAAGTTCAAATACCGTCAATGAATTCAAAAAAATACCGGCATCTTCCTTATTCATCTTTTTTAGAAGCATATCGATCTCATATCCAGCCAACTCTTTCATGTCTTCATCTCTTGTGTTTCTCTCCATACCGGAACAGTTTCCATCGTTCAGATTGAATGTGTACCCTGCCTTAACCATTATGTTGATGTCCTCCATTGTCAAATTGTTAAACATAAATATTACCTGCCTTTCTCTTGATTTATTGTCATACTACAGCAAATAATTTTTTATTTTTTTTGAGTTCACCTTTAGCATTCAACTATACGTTTAATCTTTTGTGAGGTTAAAATTTGGGAAATGCGATTTCGTTTGATATAATAGACAATGTAAACAAAAAACAAATCAAGACAAAAAGGAGAAAATATATGACAAATATAAACAAAACAACAAAGGCACTTGAGAACGTGATCAATAAAGAAGCTACAAAAAAGGATTTTGACATCCTTCTTGAGAGAAAGGAAACAAACGAGAAACTCGCAAAGAGTGTAGAAAACGCAAAGTTCCTGTAAGTATTTAGTTTTTCCATACTCTGATAATACAAAACATTACAAACTGTATACAATCTATAAAAACAAAAGAAGATGGCCTCTGACCATCTTCTTTGAAGTCGCAAACCTTTATCTCATGTTTGCTAACTATATCATCTATATTTGCTCCGTACAACTGCATCATGGCAAACATTGTATCTGCCTGTGGATACCCTTTCCCGCTCTCATACTTATAAATCGCCTGAACAGATCCAAGTCTGAGATACTCTTTGACATACTTGACTGAAAGGTGTTTCTCTTCGCGTAACCTTCTCAAGTTTTCTCCGATAACCATAGGGTCGTACTCCGGTCTATATTCCAATGCTCTCTCCTCTCTGTACTCGTTACGCGAGCACGCGCTGCTGGGTTAATAAAGCATCTTTGTTGTAGCACCTTTTTGTCGGTGCAATATTA
>JAILHT010000156.1 GCA_024695665.1 Lachnospiraceae bacterium | reverse complement strand
TCCGTCCATGAGGTTCAATATCTCAGCCACTGAATCCTCGAAAAACTTTGAGTGCATTCCTGTCGCACCGACAGATCCGATCTCCTCCTTGTCTACAAGAAGGCAAACACTTGTGTAATCCGGTGTCTTCATCTTTGCAATTGCTTTGTATGAAGGGAAAGCACAAACTCTGTCATCATGTCCGTATCCCATGACAAGGCTTCTGTCAAATCCGTAATCTCTTGCATTTCCCGCAGGTACAACCTCAATCTCGGCGGAGAGGAAGTCTTACTCGTCTATTCCATACTCCTCGGCAAGTATATTTAAGATATTTGCTTTTACAAGATCTTTTGTCTCCTTGTCGTCTTTTCCTTTCTCCTTCGGAATGCTTCCGATGAGAAGGTCAAGTTTTTCTCCTTCGATAACTTTTGCAGCCTTCTTTTCAAGCTGGTCAGCGGAGAGATGTATCAAAAGATCCGTTATTCCGAATACAGGGTCCTCAGGTTTGTCACCTATCGAGACATTTATTACCGCTCCGTCCTTCTTTGCGATAACTCCGTGGAGTGCAAGTGGAAGTGTAACCCACTGATACTTTTTGATTCCACCGTAATAGTGTGTGTCGAACATGGCCATCTCGGTGTCCTCGTAGAGCGGAACCTGTTTGAGATCGAGTCTCGGTGAGTCGATATGTGCGCCGAGAATATTCATTCCATCCTCAAGGCTCTCTTTTCCGATAACAAAAAGTGCTATTGCTTTTCCCATGTTGTTGTAGTAGAGTCTGTCTCCTGCCTTTATCTTTCTCTTTTCAGATATGCAGTCCGCAAGATCCATAAATCCATCTTTTTCAGCCATCTCTATGATTCTTGCTGTACATTCTCTCTCTGTCTTACACTCGCTGATAAATTTTTTGTAGTCCTCCGCGAAATCAAAAACTTTCTGTCTTTTCTTTCCCTCAGGATATTTTTCCCATGCATTTTTTCTCATTGTTTTTTATTCCTCCTCATCCTCATCGGAAAATCTTGTCATATTTGCCTGCACTCTTCTGTACAGCTCTTTTGCGGCATTGTATCCCATCTTCTTCTGTCTGTGGTTTACGGCCGCAGCCTCACATATGACGGCGAGGTTTCTACCCGGTCTGATAGGGAGATTGTGGCTTACAACCTGCATACCGAGTATGTCGGTATACTCATCTTCCATGCCGAGTCTGTCGTATTGGAAATCTTCTTTGTATGTCTGAAGATTTATGACCAGATCTATTGACTGTTTTTCCTTTACACACTCTACACCGAAAAGGGTCTTCACGTCGAGTATTCCTATACCCCTGAGTTCGATAAAATATCTCGTTATGTCAGGGGAAGTTCCTATTAGAGTGTGCTCATTTATTTTTCTGATCTCGACAACGTCATCTGTTACAAGACGATGTCCTCTCTTTATAAGCTCAAGTGCGGCCTCACTCTTACCGATCCCGCTCTCACCTGTTATGAGGAGTCCCTCGCCGTAAACATCGACCAAAACTCCGTGAAGAGTCACGCTCGGGGCGAGCTGCTCATTTAAGACACCTATAAGTTCAGCCATGAAAGCCGAGGTGTTTCTGTTTGTTCCCATTACAGGTATATCATTTTTTTCTGCTGCCTTTAAAAAATCCTCGTCAGGCTTGAAATCTCTGCAGAAGATTACACATGGAATCTTGTAGGACAAAAGCTGATTGTATATCTCAATCTTTTTCTCCTGTGTCTGCTTGTCGAGATAGGTCTGCTCGACCGTTCCGATAAGCTGTATTCTCGCATTGTCGAAATGATCGTAGTAGCCTGCAATCTGAAGTGCCGGTCTGTTTACGTCAGCAACATAAGTCTTGTGCTGTTTCAGATCGATATTCTCGGTAAAAACCTTCAAATCCATAAGATGCGCCATCTTGGCCATGCTTACACCTTTTTTGTCGCTCATATGCTTCTCCTTTTACTTGTGTATTTTTACACTTCTTCGGAATCTTTTTCCCGGAAAAATCCGTACACAGCCTCAGCCGCATTAGTATTCATCCCATCGACTTCCGCCAGTTCTTTGACCTCTGCGGCAGCGATCGCCTCGATGCTTCCAAACGCCTTCATAAGCGCTTTTCTTCTCGTCGGTCCGATTCCTTTTATGTCGTCCAATACGGACTTAACCTGATTTTTGCTTCTGAGCGATCTGTGATACTCAATTGCAAATCTGTGAGCCTCATCCTGTATGCGTGTGATCAGTTTAAATCCTTCGCTATCCTTTTCAATAGGAATTTCTATATTATTATAATATAAACCTCGCGTTCTGTGGTAGTCATCCTTCACCATTCCGCAGATTGGTATGTCAAGTTTCAGTTCCTCCATGACTTTTACAGCCACATTCACCTGACCTTTTCCACCGTCCATCATAATGATATCCGGAAATCTTGTAAAACTTCCGTACTGCATCTCCTCCGCCGAGTTGCCTATCTCCTCGCGCTCCTTGATTCCATGCATAAATCTTCTGGTCAAAACCTCATACATTGATGCGTAGTCATCCGGACCTCCGACGGTCTTCAGCCTAAACTTTCTGTAATCGGACTTGCAAGGCTTTCCTTTTTCGTAGACAACCATGGATCCGACACTCAAGAAACCGCTTATATGCGAGATATCGTAGGCTTCCACACGGTTTATGTCAGGCAGGTTCAAAAGCGCCCCTATCTCTTTCATAGCTCCTATGGTTCTGCCTTCCTCGCGTTTCAGTCTGTCCCTATCCTTGCTCAATACCATCTCGGCATTTTTTTTTGCAAGCTCCACAAGTTTTTCGTTCTGGCCTCTCTTTGGTGAAACTATTGTCGCTTTCTGTCCCCTCTTCATCGTGAGCCAGTCCTCTATGACCTCGCGCTCCTTAAGTTCAGCCTGAATGTGTATATATCTTGGTATAAAAGGCGTTCCCGAATAGTACTGCTTTATGAAGTTCTCCAAGATCTGCTCCGTGGACTCATCGACCCTTACTTTTATATAAAAATGCTCTCTTCCGATGAGCTTTCCGTTTCTTATAAAAAATACCTGTGCAACGGCATCGTCCCTGTCGATCTCTACGCCTATGACATCTTTGTCCTCCCCGTCGGAATAAGTGATCTTTTGTTTTTCCTTAAGCATCTCGACGCTCTTTATGAGATCTCTGTACTCCATCGCCCTCTCAAATTCAAGCGCCGCGGATGCCTCTTCCATCTTCGCCTTCAGATCGTCAAGAACCGACTTGTAATCGCCGTTCAAAAACTTCACGGCCTCATTTATCTTTTCCCTGTACGCCTCAGGTGAGATGTATCCCTGGCAAGGCGCATCACACTGCTTGATATGATGATTCAAGCACGGTCTGTCCTTTCCCTGTTCCTCCGGAAGCTTCCTTGAACAAGTCCTAAGCTTAAAGAGCTTATTTACAAGATCTATGACTTCTCTCACCGCGAATCCGCTGGTGTACGGTCCGAAATATCTCGACTTATCCTTCTTCATATGTCTTGCAAATAGAACTCTGGGATAAGTCTCACCCAAAGTGACCTGAATATAAGGATATGTCTTGTCATCGCGAAGCATGGTATTGTACTTCGGTCTGTGCTCCTTGATCAGATTGTTCTCAAGGACGAGCGCCTCAAGCTCCGAATCCGTTACTATATATTCAAAGCGCCGGATCTGCTTCACCATCTGTGCTTTCTTTATTCCTTCGTTGTGACTGGCCTGAAAATACTGATGAACGCGCTTTGTCAAAGACACCGCCTTACCCACATAGATAATGGTGTCATTCTCATCATGCATTATATATACTCCCGGTTGATTCGGAAGTTTTTTCAATTCTTCTTCTATATTGAACATGAATCACCGCATCCTATCTTTGTTATTGTCAAAACAAGCCGGTCAAAGAAACAAGTTTTCTTTGACCGGCTCTGCTGTCTGACTTGCTTTATTTCATGTGCTTGAGAACCTCGTCGAGTCTTGCTTCCTCATCTGTCTCCGGGATGCCGGCCTGCTTCGGTTCTTCCGCCTTCGCCTCTTCCTTTGGCTCTTCCGCCTTCGGCTCCTCTTTCTTCACCTCAACGGTTTCAGTTTCTTCATCGACTGTCTCTTCAAAAGGTTTGATATCCTCAGCCCTTATCTCCGACATCGTATCCTCAAAACTGTTCTTAAAGACAACCTCGCTCTCAGCTTTCTCTTTCGCCGGCTCTTCTTTCACCGGTTTTTCTTCCTTTGAAACGTCTTCGGAAAGATCTGATTTCGCTTTGTCGTCTGTATTTCCCTGAAGTCTGTCCGCAGCACTGGTCTCGCTCTCGTCAGGCTCAGGTATACCTTTTATCTCACGGAAAATCTTCATAAACTCTTTTCCGGTTATCGTCTCATGATTGTAGAGATATTCGGAAATCTTGTCGAGAGATTCCATATTCTCCTTCAAAAGTCTCTTTGCCTCGTCATAGCTTGACTGAATGAGCTTTCTGACTTCCTCATCGACTACAGCAGCCGTCGAATCGGCACAGTTCATGGATGCTCTTCCGCTCAAGTACTGACTCTCTATTGATACGAGATTCATCATACCGAACTTCTCGGACATACCGAACCTTGTAATCATCGATTTTGCTATATTTGTCGCCTGCTCGATATCGTTTGCGGCACCGCTTGTGATCGAGTTGAACTTGATCTCCTCCGCGGCACGACCACCCATAAAGGTTACGATCTTTGCGAGCAATTCTTCCTTGGTGTCTAAGAACTTCTCCTCCTCAGGTGTCTGAAGAGTGTATCCCAAAGCACCCATTGTACGCGGCACGATTGTGATCTTCTGTACCGGCTCTGTGTTCTTCTGCAGTGCGGATACGAGTGCGTGTCCGACCTCATGGTAGGATACGATTCGTCTCTCCTTCTCGCTCATGACACGGTCTTTCTTTTCTTTTCCACCGACCGCAACGAGCTCGAACGCCTCAAAAAGATCCGACTGGTTCACGAATTTTCTACCGTGCTTTACTGCATTTATCGCACCTTCGTTTATCATATTTGCGAGATCGGATCCTACGAGTCCGGCGGTTGCAACCGCAAGTGCCTCAAGATCGACGGTCTCATCCATCATTACATCTTTAGAATGTACCTTTAAGGTCTCAAGTCTTCCCTTCTGGTCCGGCTTGTCAACTATGATACGTCTGTCAAAACGTCCCGGACGAAGAAGTGCCTTGTCCAATACCTCAGGTCTGTTTGTAGCTGCAAGTATAAAGAGCGCCTTTGAGGTATCAAATCCATCCATCTCCGCAAGGAGCTGGTTTAAAGTCTGCTCTCTCTCGTCGTTTCCGCCGATTCTCGAATCCCTGCTCTTTCCTATCGCATCGATCTCATCGATGAAGATGATACAAGGAGCATTTTTCTCTGCCTCCTTAAAGAGGTCTCTTACTCTCGATGCACCGACTCCGACAAACATCTCGACAAAGTCCGAACCTGCAAGTGAGTAGAAAGGAACCTTTGCCTCGCCGGCTACCGCCTTCGCGAGAAGAGTTTTACCGGTTCCCGGAGGTCCTACAAGAAGAGCTCCCTTCGGAAGCTTCGCTCCGATATCTCTGTATTTTTTCGGGTTGTACAGGAAGTCAACTATCTCCTGAAGAGATTCCTTTGCCTCATCCTGTCCCGCAACATCTTTGAAAGTAACTCCCGTGGCGCGTTCCACATTGTATACCTTTGCGGTGCTCTTTCCGACTCCCATCATTCCGCCGGAGCCGCCCATTCTTCTTAAAAGCATACCCATTATGAACCAGATGAGTGCCAATGGAAGAATGATACTTAAAATGTTGTAAATCCAAGCAGATGTATTGTCCGGTATCTCGGATTTGAATTCCACATCATGCTCTCTCAAAGTTGTAATAAGATCGAGATTTGTGATGTATCCGGTGTAGTAGGTCACATCCGAGCTGCTCACAGCACTTTTCATCATCTGACTGTAAGCGGACATCGCGCTGTTCTCTGTCTCAGCCTCTGCTTCCGTACTCTCGGTCTCGCTCTCATCCTCAAGACTCTCTCCCTCTTTCAAGGTTATGTTTATCTGTGAAGAGCCTATTGTAACACTCTCAACCTTGTCCGCCTCAACCGCATTCAAGAACTGCGAGTAGGTAATCTCCTGTGTGCTCATCGTCGAAGCCCGGTTTGTAAACATGCTTACAAAAAAGAGAACCAACAGCGATATTATAATGAAGCTCATTAGAAACTGACCGTTTCTGCCCCCTCTGTTGTCATTTCCGTTTCCCTTTTCAGGGCCGTTATTTCTTTGATTGTCGTCCATTTTTTCCTCCGTAAAAAGCTCAAAAACTATAATTTATGAGCTATTACATTATTATATGGTTTGGGTTTTCCAAAAGCAATACGCCAACCATATAAGTTTTCTAAACTTTTTATTACTTTTTTGTCAAATCTAAAATGCCACGGACTATAAATCCATGGCATATCTTTATCTGTTCTCTTTATATTTTTCCAGTTTTTTTATAAAGGTGTCGCCCATATCGCTCAAAACGGCTCCCTTTCTTATTATGTAACCGAAGGTCAGCTTTTCCTCCTCTTTGAGTTTTATAACCTTAAGTTCGGAGGAATTCAGACTCTCTCCCAGCATTGCCGCCCCGACGGCATATCCGTTCAATCCGAGCATGAGTTCAATAGATGTCGCCCTCTCATTTGTCGATATGATTTTCTTGTAATCATAGGTCGCAAGGGCCTCCTCCCTATAGTAAAAGGAAGTGTTGTCCCCCTGGTCAAAAACCATGCACGGATAATCTCCCAACTCATCCAAAGAAATCTCCTCCCTGTCGGCGAGCGGATGATCTTTTTTCAGATAGAGATATGTGTTTCTCTCAAACAGAGGATGAAACTCTATCGAGGAATCCGCAAAAACTTTCTTGAAGGTGTTCTTGTTGAAATCGCTCAGAGCTATAAAACCGATCTCACTCTTCATGTTCTTTATGTCCGATATGACCTCTCCGGTCTGTGTCTCCCTGATTGAAAACTGATACTCCGGAAGATCGTACTCTTTAACTGTGTCTATAAAAGCGTTTACGGCGATAGTGTAATGCTGCATCGAGACTGAAAAAAACGGTTTCTCGTAACCTGTTTTTAAGTATTTTTCCTCAACTTTTTCAAACTGCTCAACGGCACCCCTGGCGTAGGCTATAAAAGAAGCCCCGGCCGATGTCGTGACAACACCGTTGTGCACTCTCTCAAAGATCTGTATTCCTATCTCCTTCTCAAGATCCCTGACGGCACTGGATAATCCGGGCTGGGATACGTACAGCCTGTCCGCTGCTTTTCGCATAGAACACTCTTCGTCTATGGCAATGATATATTTCAGCTGTAATATTGTCATTTTGCCAAAACTCCTTTAATTTTTTCATTACTATAACACACAATCAAGAACATTTTTCAAATCATTTATGAGATCTTTCGAATCCTCTATTCCAACCGACAATCTCAACACTCTGTCATTGATATTATTTCTTTTCAGCACCTCTGCCGGCACGTCCGCATGTGTCTGGGTTATCGGGTATGTGATAAGGGTTTCCGTGCCCCCCAGACTTTCCGCGAAATATACAAGTTCCGTCCCCTTAAGTATCTTTTCAACTCTCTCTTTTGAATCGACCTCGAAGGTTATTATCGCGCCGAAACCTCTCGATTGTCTTTTCATTATCTCATGGCCCGGATGTTCTTTTAAGCCCGGATATATCACACGTTTCACATGCTTGTTTGTCTGTAAAAAACGGGCGATCTCCAATGCATTTCTTTGTGCTCTCTCCATTCTGATTGAGAGCGTCCTTATTCCCCTTAGGATAAGCCAGCTGTCAAAAGGCGAAAGTCCGGCTCCCGTGGTCTTGTATATGTATCTGAGTTTCTCGGCCAAAGTCTCATCTTTTACCACAACAAAACCTCCTATTGTGTCGTGGTGTCCTCCCAAAAATTTTGTGCCGGAGTGAATGACAATATCTGCCCCCAAGTCCAAAGGATTCTGATTATAAGGCGACAAAAAAGTGTTGTCCACTATGAGAAGAACGCCCCTCTTTTTCGTCTCTTTTGCAAGCTTCTCTATATCCGTCACATTCATCATCGGATTTGTCGGTGTCTCAAGATAAACCGCCTTCGTCCTCTCCGTAAAGAGCGATTCATAATCTCCCTTGTACAGTTCCCCCGAGCAAAAATCGATTTCCCTGCTCTTACCTATCATAGAAAACAGTCTGACACTACCACCGTAAAGATCTGAGTCCATTATTATGTGATCCCCGGTCGAAAAAAGTTCCATCACAGCCGTGATCGAAGCCATTCCGCTCGCAAATGCCATGGTCTCCGTTCCATGTTCCAACTTGTTCACTACATATTCAAGCTGCTGCCTCGTCGGATTTTGCATTCTTGTATAATCGAACCCAGTGCTCTCCCCCAGCCCCTTATGTGCAAAGGTGGCAGTCTGATATATCGGAACGCTGAGCGCTCCCCATTCATCCGCTATATTTTTATCCTTGGTTTGACAGACTGTATCTATATTCATCTATTTTTCTCTCCTTCTTATCGCATCTCTGAGCTGTCCCAACGCTCTCTCTAAAAGTTGTCTCGGACAGGCAATGTTTATCCTCTGGAACAACTCACTTTTTGTTCCAAATATTTTTCCGGGATCAAGCCACAATTTTGACTCGTCCGTTATCAGTTTTTCAAGATCGTCTCCGTCTTTAGTAACCCTCGAGAAATCAAGCCACAGAAGATATGTCCCCTCCGGTTCCACCAGCTTGACTTCAGGCAGTTCTCTCTCCAAAAAATCTCTCACATAGGAAAGATTTCCCTCAAGGTACTTCAACAATTCCTCAAGCCATATCTCACCTTTCCTGTAGCAGGAAGCAGTTGCACACATTCCAAGTGTGTTTCCCTGGCTGTAGCCTGCTGCCTCATTTTCACGCCTGAACGCCTCTCGTATCTCTCTGTCCGGGATTATTATATTTGCAACCTGAAGTCCCGCTATATTGAAGGTCTTTCCGGGTGATGTTCCAAGTATCAGTTTTTTGGTGTACTTTTCTCCAAGTGTGATGTATGAAACATGTCGTTTCCCCTCATAGACAAAATCTGAGTGTATCTCATCCGAGAAGACCAGAACATCATGCTTTAAGCAGATGTCGGCCAGCTTTATAAGTTCCTCTCTGCTCCAGACTCTCCCGACAGGATTGTGCGGACTGCAAAGAACAAACATCTTCACTTCGTTTTCTGTTATGAGATTTTCAAAATCTTCAAAATCGATTTCATATCGCCCGTTTTTGTATACGAGCTCATTGTTTACAACTCTTCTCCCATTCAGCCTTATCGTGTCCATGAACGGATAGTAGACCGGTTCCTGCACAAGAACTGCATCTCCCTTTTCTGTATAGGCTCTTATCGCTGCGGAAATCGAATAAACAATCCCGGGCTCCACGGTGTTCCACTCGTCCTTTATCTCAAATCCGTGCCTTTTTAAAAACCACTGCTTTAAGGCGTCCTTGTAGTTTCTGTCCGGATCCGTGTATCCGAAAATTCCATGCTCCGCTCTCGCTTTGACGTCGTCCGTTATCTCCTTCGGGAGTCTGAAATCCATATCTGCTATCCACAGAGGAATCAGATCTTCTCTCCCCTTTCTCTCCATTGCGAAATCATATTTTAGGCTTGATGTATTTTTTCTCTCATATAAGATATCAAAATCGTAAGCTGTCATTTTTTTCTCCTGTCAATACCCGCTGAGCGCTTTAATTTAAAGTCGGAGCTTGTATCCCTAATCAAAAAAAAGCCCCGTGACATCTAAGTCACGGAGCAATTATAATTTTTCATAACATCTCTGTCCCACAATTTTTTTAGTCTGCAAAAAGAGGTGTTGAGAGATATCTGTCTCCCGAATCCGGAAGAAGAACGACTATGTTCTTTCCCTTATTCTCCTCTCTTTCCGCAACGATTGCAGCTGCCTTGAGCGCTGCTCCGGAAGAGATTCCCACCAGGATTCCTTCAGATACCGCGAAACGTTTCCCCTCTGTAAAAGCATCCTCATTTTCTATCGCAATGACCTCATCATACACTTCTGTATTCAAAGCCTTAGGTATAAAACCTGCACCGATTCCCTGAATCTTGTGTGCTCCCGCCTCCCCTTTTGAGAGCACCGGGCTGGTTGCGGGTTCAACTGCAATAACTTTGATGTTCGGATTCTTTTCCTTGAGATACTCCCCTACTCCGGTTATTGTTCCTCCGGTTCCCACACCTGCTATAAATATATCTACCTTGCCGTCTGTCTGATCCCATATTTCAGGTCCTGTCGTTGCCCTGTGTGCTGCAGGGTTCGACGGATTGTCAAACTGCCCCAGGATTATTGAGCCCTCTATCTCTTTGTTGAGCTCTTCCGCTTTCTCGATAGCTCCCTTCATTCCTTTCGCGCCGTCTGTGAGAACTATCTCTGCACCGTAGGCTTTTAAAAGATTTCTTCTCTCTACGCTCATCGTATCAGGCAGTGTAAGTATAGCTCTGTATCCTTTTGCGGCTGCCACTGCAGCAAGACCTATTCCCGTATTTCCGCTGGTAGGCTCTATGATTGTTGCACCCGGTTTTATCTCATTGTTCTTCTCCGCATCCTCAATCATATTTAAGGCAACTCTGTCCTTCACCGATCCGGCCGGATTGAGATATTCAAGTTTTGCTAAAATTGTTGCTCCGTTTATATTTGCTTTTTTGCTGTATCCGTTGAGTTTAAGCAACGGTGTTTTTCCTATAAGTTCAAGTGCGCTCTGTTTTATGTCTGCCATTTTTTGTTCCTCCTGCTATCGATTTTAGTTGTATCTGATAGTTAGAATTCTACCATAAAAGGCCTTCTTGTAAATTAAGCAAAGCTTATAGGAAGAAATAAAATCTACTTATCATAGTCTTCCCAAGACAGCCTCATCCACGCTCTGTCTGAGAGGCGGGTGCGGTGTCTGATCTCCGTATCCCACATCCACATAGGTAACCAGTCTTATGTAGTCCGGAAGATCGAATTTTTTGCGAAGTCTCTCACAGAATTCCTCGTTTGGAAAAGTGAGCCACACTCCCTCTAGCCCTGCCGCATGCGCCGCAAGAACAATATTCTGTCCTGCTGCCCCGGCATCCAAAAGGCGGTTTCTGTTAGGCGTGAAATCGTTTGCCTTATAGCATCTCATATCCTGGCATATGACAAGATGAACAGGTCCGCCCGGGACATCGCTTCCTCTGAAAAGTCCGGGCTCATTTTTTTCTCTCACAACCACATATCTTATCGACTGGACATTGCAGCCGTGCGCTGCCCAGAGTCCCGCGTCGAGCACCTTGTCGATAACCTCGTCCGGTACGTCAACATCCTTGAACTCCCTCACGGATCTTCTCTCGTACAATACCGTAAAAAAGTCTTCCGCCATCTGTTCCGTCACCTCATGCGGTTTGTATGGTGACAGATCGAGTTTCTCGCCATTCACAAGTTTTTCGGCTCCGTTTACAAGGAAAGAAACATACTTGTATTCCGGGAGGTCGTGTGACAAACCTTTTTTGTCCCATACTCTAAGGAATTTCTTTGCGACATCCGCCTGTGTCTCTGACACCGCCTTGTCCCTGTAAGCTCTGGAATAGAGCTGAATCTCGAGGGTGTGATGGCTTCTCTCCCTCATTCTCGCACGAAATTCGGTATCATCCATAGCAAAGAGCTCGTCCTCAGAGTAGTTTGAATTTCTTTGGTATTTTTTTATGACTTCTTCTCTCGGCTGATAGTCCAGGCAAGTATCATGAAAGTCTTCTATGTATTTCTCCGCCATTTTTCATTTCTCCTTTATATTATGTAATCGTTTTCCGGTGCCGCCGCTCCGCGGTTTATATCTGCTACTATGCGGGCTGTTATCTGAACCAGATAGTCGTCGCTTCTGCTTCTTGGATGCTTCACATTTATTTTGTACTCGTTCTGCACCACACTTGGTCTCGGGCTCAATAGTATAACCCTGTCCGAAAGGAAAACCGCCTCACTGATATCATGTGTTATAAAAAGTACTGTCTTCTTCTCCTTCTCATGTATCCTTACAAGTTCTTCCTGCAAAGTGCATCTCGTAAGGTGATCCACGGCGCTGAACGGTTCGTCCATGAGCGTCACCTTCGGATCCATTATCAAAGTTCTCGCTATTCCGGCCCTCTGCCTCATGCCTCCCGAAAGCTGCGAAGGATATTTATCCTCGAAGCCGGTGAGGTTCATAAGCTCCAGATAATTTTTCAGTTTTTCTTCCTGCTCCTCGCGTGGTACCTTCGAAAGTTCAAGCCCGTATAATATGTTCTTTTTTACCGTCTTCCAGGGAAAGAGCGCCGAATCCTGAAAAACCACCCCAATATCTCTGCTTGTTCCTTTTACAGTATCATCGCCCACAATCACCTCGCCGGACGTCTGTTCCAAAAGACCTGCCACTATCTCAAGCAGGGTGCTTTTTCCGCAGCCAGACGGTCCTACAATACTGACAAACTCGCCGTCTTTTATATCGATGTTTATATCTTTTATCGCCTCGACCGGCGCCCCGCTCGCATCGGTATATGTCTTGTTTATATTTTTTATTTTTATATCAGGCATAGTTTCACACCCCTTATTTTGCCTCCGGATCGATAAGCCCAAGCTCATTTGCGGCCTCGATGGCAAACTCATTGTTGTAGGTTCCCTCGGCTGATACGCCCTCGTCAAGCCAGCCGTACTGAGTGAGATATCCAATAGTATTTGTGAGTCTGTCCTCAGGTATCACCGAATAATCAGCCCATACATCTATCTCCGACTCGATTGCTTTTCTCATAACTTCCTCATCGCTGTTCATATACTCGGCAGCCCATGTGACAAATTCGTCAAAATACTCGTTCTTCACTTCCTCATGAACCTTATAATATGCAGTCAGAAACTTCTGAAGTCTGTCCGGATCGTTCTCGATGATTTCATCAGATGCTATTATCGTTCCTGTGTAATAGTCCGGGATATAATCCCATGCTCTTCCAAGCGCATGTCCTGTTCCCTCAGCCTCGGCAAGAGATGCGTATGGATTGTGAATGATTGTCGCATCTACTTCACCTGAGGTAAGACTTGCATATGCATCCTGGTACACTCCATTTGCGACAAGAGTGACTTCGTCCTCGGATATTCCGTTTGCCTCAAGCATCTTGAGAACAGAGAGCTTCATTCCTCCGCTTGCACCGGCTGTTCCGATGGTCTTTCCTTTGAGATCCTCAAAGCTTTGAATATCATTATTTGCTATAAGCCAGAAGCATCCCTGATATCTCCACATATTTCCAACAAGCTTTGCAGGCACACCATTTTGAATTGTCGGAATATAAGTGCTTGGATCTCCGTCCGCAACTTCTATATCTCCTCTTGAGATAAGGGATAATGTTGTGTCATTCGATTCATAATCGGTAATATCAAATCTGACTCCCTCTGCCTCATAAAGCCCTTTCTCGATAGCAAACCTGTTCACAGCTCCGGTCATTCCTATAGCAAAGCAAGCCTTTACTGTGACAAAATCGTCGGATTCCTCCGTGCTTTCTTCTGTGCTGTTAACCTCCGCGGCCTTTGCGTCCGTGCTGTCTGCAGTAGTGGTCTGTCCGCAGCCGGCCAGGGCCGTCATCGCAACTGCTGCCGTCAATAAAACAGATAACAATTTTTTTCTCATAATTTTTCTCCTCTTCCTATATTTATAAATTTATTGTAATCTTTTACACCCTTCTCCACTTGTGGCAGATGGCATATTCCACAAGCGATATCGCTTTTACAAAAACAACCGACATAACGGTTATCAGTATTATCAAAAAGAACACTCTCGACGAATTCAAAAGGCTCTGTGCCTCCGATAACAAAAATCCTATTCCTGCTTTTGCGGACTGCATCTCGGAGAAGACAACTCCCGTGAAAGCCGTTGCTGCCGCAAGCCTCAGTCCGTTAAAGACAGACGGAAGTGCCGAGGGGAGGATGACCGTAAATACGGTCTCTATGTTTGTAGCCTCAAAAACCTTCGCAACCTTAAGATATGATTCCTTGCACTGTTTCGCCCCGGTTACGGTGTTGTAAAGAATAGTAAAAACAGCAAACAGAAATATCAAAACAACCTTTGACAAAAATCCGATTCCAAACCACAGTATGAGCAGTGGAAGTATTGCAACTTTTGGGATAGCCATAACCGCGGCGCAAAATACATTTGCATATTCCTCCGTCTTCGGAAAAATTGTCCACAATATTCCAAGTCCTATTCCGACTGCCGTGGCAAGCCCATATCCAACCAGAATCTCTTCAACACTTATCAAGAAATGGGGAATCAAGGTTCCATCCGCAATGATCTCTATCCCTTCCCTGACTATGTCAGTCGGTGCTGCCAAAAACACTTTGCTGACAGCTCCTGTTTTTACCGCTATCTGCATATATAAAAGCAAGGCTGCGAGCGTGGCAATCTGCAGGATATTAATAATTGTGATCTTTTTTCTTTTTGTCTTACCCTCCATAGGTGTACTCACCTCCTTTTACTTTTTCCGATTCAAAGTACTCCCTCATACAACAGGAGCCACTGTTTATAACATTTTGGGTGAGCCTGTGCGACAATCTGTGAGTGAATGCTTCTATTGTAGTCGTGTCGATAACATCGCAGTAGAACAGGGCAAACTCTCTGAACCACGGATACTCATCAAAATATGTTCTCCACACCTGGGCGTATGGGCAATGATTTTCTCCCCACTGAGGGATCCAACCGTCGAAGGGCAGGTCTATAACTGCCATAAAATCGTCTACAGTCTCTGTTTTTCTGCCTTCCTTTTTTGCCCTCTCTCTCATCTGATGAGCTCTGTCATAGGCCAGCTCGTAGACAGTTTTTTGAACCAGTTCTTTGGCTTTTTCGCGACCAAATGCATCGTAGAGCGTTTTGCAAAAATGGAAATACTGCATGGCAAACTGTCTTGCCGCCTTTCTTATCTGATCCACCTCTCTGCTTTTTTTTACCGTTGTTTCGTTATTTGCGTTAACATCCATTTTTTCCCCCCTATCTGTACGAACCTTCTTCCACCTTGTTGAAAGAATCCATAAACTGTATATATTCTTCCTTATTCTTAAAACGCGGCTCATATCCGCTCTTTATTCCTTTTGCCAGTGACGCGCCATCTTTTAACAGCCTGTAGGTGCTTATCGCAAACATTTTCGCTGTCAGAATATATGCCGTATCCTCATCTGTGATATCGAAATCATCACGGTGAAGTCCGCCTTCCATACCCCCGGTATTGAAAGTGAGAACCGGGAGCAAATGCTGTACATCGCCCACATCTGTCGATCCGTTCTTGTGATCTTTCTCGCTTATCACCGTGTAATCATGACCTGTAAGTTCATCGAACGCCTCCTCGAGCGCCTCCGGAAATGCCTGCGGTATCTCAGGAAGATATCCGGGCATTGTCTCTATGCGATAATCAGCGCCCAGCGCAAGAGCACCTGCCTTAAATGACCTGTCTGTCTTTATCGACGCATCCTCGAATGCTTCGATGCTTTTTCCTCTTACAAGCGTCTCTATCACCGCTTCTGAAGGAACCACATTTACAAGGTCCCCTCCCTTTGTGAGAATCGGATGTACTCTCACCGAATCCTCATCTCTGAAGGTCTCACGGTTCAACCCCAGCGCCTGAAATCCCAAGGTTGCGGCAGACAGTGCATTTATTCCTTTTTCAGGCGATGCAGCCGCATGGGAGGCTTTTCCTTTTATTGTGATTACCTTGGACACAAAACCGTTGCTGCTTCCAGATCCGATTGTGTTGCCGTTCTCATTTAAATGATGTGCAAGAGCCAGATCTACATCATCAAATGCTCCTATACGTATGAGCTCACATTTCCCTCCGCCGTATTTGATTTTGCCTTCCTTCATGAGTGACTTTTTGAATTCCACTTCTCCGTACTCCTCCGCCGGTACTGCAAAAAACTGTACCTGACCGTCAAGCTTATCTGCCACCTCCGGTACGCTTAAGGCAAGGGCCGCTCCGAATACTCCTGCAAGCTGTGCATGATGTCCGCAACAGTGAGCTCCGTCTGTCTCTTTATTCGCGAATTTGTGTGTCGGAATTCTAAGTGCATCGAGTTCTCCGAGCAAGGCTATTGAACAATTGTCCTTCTTATCTTCATTCAGATATGCCTTTGCACCTGTAATCGCCAGGTTTTCTATAAGGCTCAGGGAGAGTTTTTTCATCTCGGATTTGAACCTTTCGCCGGTCCGGTATTCTTTGTATCCGAGCTCGGCATGCGTATATATGTCATTTGCAAATTCGATGATCCTTTCCCTGTTATCATCTATGCTTTTTAAGATTTGCTTTTCCGTTGCGTCCATCTGCTCATCTCCTTCGTTTGATTTGTTGTTGCAATTATGCTTTAGCACAGTGCAAATGTAAAACATACTATTCTTATAGGTAAATATAACTTTTCCTTATATGGTCGAAATTTTTTACATATATATGCCATGAACTAAACTGAACTAATCATTTTTAATTACTCAACCAAAAAAACGTGTTTTTTTTGACGTACCCCTGTGGAATTCGAGCAATAATGGTAGTATAATAACTGCGTTTTTTTAGAGATACTTATAAATATGACCATAAAAGGAGGATAGTATGGCAGTAAAATATGTTTTTGTGACAGGTGGTGTCGTATCCGGATTGGGTAAGGGAATTACAGCCGCATCACTCGGAAGACTTTTGAAAGCTCGTGGCTACAAAGTTACGATGCAAAAATTTGACCCATATATAAATATCGATCCGGGAACCATGAACCCGATTCAGCACGGAGAAGTGTTTGTTACCGACGACGGAGCCGAAACCGACCTCGATCTCGGTCACTACGAGAGATTTATAGATGAAAGTCTTACAAAACAGTCAAATGTCACAACCGGAAAAGTTTACTGGTCCGTACTTCAGAAAGAGCGTCGCGGTGACTACGGCGGAGGAACCGTTCAGGTTATCCCTCATATCACCAACGAGATCAAGAGCCGTTTTTACAGAAATTTCAGTTCGGAGGATACTCAGATCTGTATCATAGAAGTTGGCGGAACCGTCGGTGACATCGAAAGCCAGCCGTTCCTCGAGTCCATTCGTCAGTTCCAGCACGAGGTCGGACACGAGAATGCAATCCTCATCCACGTAACGCTCATTCCTTATATAAAAGCTTCGGGAGAACTCAAGACAAAGCCTACCCAGGCCAGCGTAAAAGAACTCCAGGGAATGGGAATCTGGCCGGACATCATCGTCTGCAGAAGTGAACTTCCACTAGATCAGGGACTCAAAGACAAGATTGCTCTTTTCTGTAATGTTCCAAGCAATCACGTTCTTCAGAACCTCGATGTGGAATATCTTTACGAAGCTCCTCTTGCCATGGAGAAAGAAAACCTCGCGAAAGTTGCCTGCGAGTGCTTAAACCTTCCTTGTCCCAAGCCGGATCTCTCCGACTGGACACAGATGGTGGATTCTCTCAGAAATCCTACCACAGAGGTAAACATCGCACTTGTCGGTAAATATACACAGCTTCACGACGCTTATATATCCGTTGTCGAAGCATTGAAACACGGCGGAATCGCCTCACACGCAACCGTAAACCTCACCTGGATCGAGTCCGAGCATCTCACCGCCGAAACAGCCGACGACCTTCTCAAGGATGCTGACGGAATCATAGTTCCGGGTGGTTTCGGAACACGTGGTGTCGAAGGAATGATTGTCGCAGCCAAATATGCGAGAGAGAACAAAGTTCCATACCTTGGACTTTGCCTCGGAATGCAGGTTGCCGTGATCGAGTTTGCAAGAAATGTCTGCGGTATGCATGAGGCAAATTCAACAGAACTCGATCCTCAGACAATCTATCCTGTAATCTATCTCATGCCGGATCAGAACGGTATCGAGGACATCGGAGGAACCTTGAGACTCGGTTCTTATCCTTGTGTTCTCGACAAAGCCTCAAAGGCCTACGCTCTCTACGGTTCCGAGGAGATTCACGAGCGACATCGCCACAGATATGAGGTAAACAACGATTACCGTTCAACCTTCACCGAAAACGGAATGATACTCTCCGGAACCTCGCCTGACAATCACATTGTAGAGATGATTGAGCTCAAAGATCATCCTTGGTTTGTCGCAACCCAGGCTCACCCCGAGTTCAAGAGCAGACCGAACAGACCTCATCCTCTATTCAAAGGTTTTGTCGAGGCTTCCTGCAAAAATGCAAAATAGAATTTTTATCGATAATACAGGGACTGTGAATTTTTTTCACAGTCCTTTTTTTTCGTCGTATTCAATTGTGAAAAATCAAATGATGCATACCTTGCATATTACGTTTATAATAGATATGTATATGCGAAATTTTAAAACATAAAACACTGAGGAGGTATTTTATGCTTGAGCTTGAAGAGAAGTACACAGGAAAAGTTTTATATGATGAAATAAACAGATCCCTCTCTGCCGGACGTCTGATGATAAACGTCGATGATATTGAGGATATGGTTTTTTGTGAGAGTTGTACCGCGGTATTCGGACGGAAGGATGAACATCCTGATCCGTCATCAGCGGCCATAGCTTTCCGGCTCAAAACCTCAATCTCTCATCCCGGCAGACTGTTTTCCGCAAGCAAGACAAAAAATCTCCTTCTGCGCTTTCCGGACTGCGAGGCCGCAAAAAAACTTTTTTTCGCAATTCCTATTGAAGAAAAAAGCCTTTGCCTGCCGGATTATACAAGAGATGAATTTCCTTTAAAGTCTTGCATAGTCGAGGCAAAAAAAGGCATGAACAATTACACAAGGGGCGGCACCGCCGGCTCAAGGCCTTACCAAAAGCTTGGCCTTGTTGCTCCGGTGATAAAACCGGAGTTTAACCTTGACGCAGGTTCGGTCACAATCCACTACATGGGGCTTAATATTGCAGACCATGAGAGCCTTTGGTTCAGGGAGCATCCTCATGACGAATTTTTCTTTGAAAAATGTACGGATATAACCTTTCTCATAAACCTTTACGACGAGCGCGCCGAGGTGACGGGAAGGTTCGAACGCTATGACATTGAGCGCGACGAAAAAGCAACCGGTCTCTGGAGTGTTGTAATTAACAATTCCTACACAAGTTTGTGCGATGCTTTGAGATGGATAAATACTCTCATATATTCCTACAAACAGATTCCGCACGAAGCGGTTTCAAACGAGGCGGTTTCAAACAAGAGCGCTGAAACAATTGAGATTAAAGAAACAGCACAGACAAGCAATCCTACTCAAAAACTCAACGATGCCCTCTCACTTTTAAAAGACGCGGAGATCATCACCGAGATTGAGTATGCGATTATGAAAGAACGTATAGACAAGAAGAGGTAATTTTTTAAATGGCACTGTCACTGGAGTTAAAGCAAAAACAGGCATTATCACAACGCATGCTTCAAACATTGAACATCTTACAGATGAGCACACAAGAGCTTGAAGCCTACATACAAAATGCTTCCCTTGAGAATCCTGTAATAGAGCTTCAGACTCCGCACGAGGACAGTGCTTTTTCTTATGAATCAGACAACAGCAAAGATGTGTACAAGCATACCGACATAATGCGAAAACTCGACTGGCTCGAATCCACCGATCTTCAGAACAAGGTTTACTATGATGAGGACAGGGACTCAAACACCTTCGAGGCTTATACCGCATCGGACATCACCGAGGAGACTCTCGCCGACTATCTCAAAGCGCAGCTTATGCTTAAGGACTATTCAAAATTTGAGCAGGCAATCCTTGAATATATTTTAAACTCGCTCGATGACAGAGGATATCTCACCGATTCTGCCGCGTCGATAGCGACTTATTTTTCCGTTCCGGTCAGAATAGTTGAAACTTTGATAAAAGATGTAAAAGCCCTTGACCCTGCCGGTGTCGGCGCCAAGGATCTCTCCGAGTGCTTAAAGATCCAGCTTCTTCGCATGCATAACACTGATGCTCTTGCGCTTGCCATTGTCGAGGATTATCTCGAGGACATCGCAAAAAATCATATCGATGTGATTGCAAGAAAACTCAAGAAAACTACCGATGAAGTCCTCGACGCCTGCGACATAATAAAGACTTTGAATCCAAAACCGGGCTCTCATTTTTCTTCCAGGGAGCAGCTTAAATACATCTCGCCGGATATCTACGTCGTCAAAACCGAATCAAATTTTGAGATTCTAATAAACGAGTACCGTTTCCCGGCGATAAATATAAGCGTGGAATACAAAAATCTTCTCGCCGAATCGAAGGACGCGGATGTAAAAGACTACCTTAAGGCAAAGATAAACGAGGCCGAAAACCTCAAATCAAATATTCATATGCGAAGCGAAACCCTCTCAAAGGTTGCGCGTGAGCTTGTCGCATGGCAAAAAGATTTCTTCCTACACGGACCCGGAAATATAAAACCGATGCGACTCAAAGACCTCGCCATGAAAATTGATGTGCACGAATCAACCGTGAGCAGAGCTTTAAACGGCAAATACCTCCAGTGCATCTGGGGAGTTTTTCCGTTAAACTATTTTCTCGCATCACCGGCCATATCTGTTTCAAAAGTATCTGCTTCGAATGCTTCTGCCGCTAATTCTTATTCAAATAACAGCGACGCATCCGAAGCCGGTACTCCTTCAGATATCTCGGGAGATGCCGCCAAAGCCCTCCTCAAAAAAATCATAGAGGAGGAAGACAAAAAGAAACCTTTGAGCGACCAGAAGATTTCTGAGAAGATGGCTGAAGCGGGAATAGACATCTCAAGGCGAACCGTAAACAAGTACCGCGGTATAATGGGCATTCCGGACAAGAGCGGGCGTAAAGTTCTGAGATGATCTCAAGATAAAATACAAAAAAGATCGGCATCCTGTGCCGATCTTTTTTTGCTCTCTACTATCTTTTTTCTATCTTTAGATTTTTGACAAATGCTTCCGTTCCTATGTCCACAAATATTCCGACAGCACCTTTTGCATCTTTCCCGTGTTTCATATGTTCCACTTCAAGATATGGCTCGCTCTTATTGTTCAGATAAAACTTTGCGCTCTCTCCTTCAATGACTGCCTTGAGATGAATCCACTCATCCAGGCCGAAGTCTATCGGAGCCTCAAAATCCGTTATTTTAAATTCTCTGAAATAGGCAAATGTATACCCCGGATACGAGAAATACTGACACCCGTGTGATTTCCTGACCGGATCGTCCGTCATTCCGTTTGTAGGTCTCACATAAAACGACTCAAACTCCGAGTCATCATCTTTTATTCTGTATGCAATCCCTATAAACCCCCTTGCAAAATCCGGAGCATCGGGAAGCAGTCTGCTCAACATATCAAGCTCTATAACACCATCTGAAAAATCAAATTCAGAAAGTCTTGCATAGGTATTTTCATCATAGAGATTGATCTTGTCAGCCTTTACAACACGAAACACCTTTTCTCCATCCAGATTAACTTCTGTAATATTCGTATTGACACCGGTAAAATCTTTAATTTTATACATTTTGGTCTCCTCACTTTTCAAGCTTATGTCAGATTTCCCTTTTTGATATGTTCCTGCAAAATAGCATCCGTGATCTCGTACAGTTTCTCGGAGCCAAGTTTAGTCTTTTCCTGTCTGCCGTAAACAGCCTTGGCGGATACCTTGTGCTCTCTCCAATCACTCCCTCCGTTGCTGTTGTTTAGGATAAGCGGTTGAAGATTGTCCATGGAATGAGCAAACTTTGACTCAGGTGTCTCGCTCGCCTCAAACTCATCAAAAAGAGCGATCAACTCTTCTTTCTGGTCCTCCGGCAACAGGGAAAAGATTCTCTCCTTCGCTGCATCTTCCCTTGCCTTTTGTGTTTTCAAGCCTTCCGTGTCATATGCGTAAGTATCGCCCGCATCAATCTCCACTATGTCATGTATAAGGCACATAAGCATTACCCTTGCAATGTCTACTTTTTCGTTTGCGTACTCCTTCAAAAGATATGACATGATTGCCATATGCCAGGCATGTTCCGCATCGTTTTCGTTTCTTCCGTGATTTGAAAGATGTGTCTGTCTGAAAATATTTTTTTCCTTGTCGATTTCAAGTGCAAAATCCAGTTGTCTGTTTAGTCTCTCGTCCATTGTTGTCTGTTTTATACTTCCTTTTGTTCTTTCCGGTATTCTTTTTGATAATCTTTCAAAAACTTGATGAAGTCGTCAAGCGGTAGCGGCTTTGCATAATAAAATCCCTGCGAAAACTGAACTCCGAGTTCGTCCAGTTTTTCGGCCATCTCCTTGTCCTCGACTCCCTCAACGATGATAATCTTGTTTCTGTTGTGAAACTGATGTATTACCTCAAGGAGAAGATTGTTTCCGCCTCTGAAATAATCCCAGCATATCGACTTGTCTATCTTAACCACGTTGAACGGAACCTTTAATATATTGACCAGATTTGAGTAGCCTGTTCCGTAGTCGTCAAGCGCAAACTTTATGCCGTACTCCCTCAACACCTCGATATTTTTGTAGACATTTGATTTGTCTGAGGAATCGGTCTCCGTTATCTCAAGACCTATCATGTTCGGATCTATCCTGTATCGGTTCATGACCTCTATAAGTTCCTCCGCAAGTCCTCTGTAGATGCACTGTCTCGGGGACAGATTCACCTCGACATTGTTTATTCCGAATCTTGCGATATCAAACTCTTTTATCATCTTACATGTCTTTTCAAAAACGAGCATTCCGAGTTTCATTATACATCCGTTTCTCTCGGCTATGTAAATAAACTCATCCGGCATTAGTATCTTGTCGTGAACAGGATCGTATATTCTTACAAGCGCCTCCGCCGAAACTATCTTTTTCTCTATATTTGAAAAAATCGGCTGATAATAAACAAGAAGATTCTCATCATTTTCAAGCGCATATTTGAGTGCCATTTCCACCTCGAGCCTGCGCTCTGCCTCAATATGAGTCTCCTCGGTAATCTGCATCGTCTTCTCACCGGAGAGTTGTCTCGACTGCTCTATCGCAACATGCAGGGTATCTTTTAAGTCCTCATAACCTTTGAAGACTATATCCCCATCAGCATAAAAAAAACTGACCTCAAGGCTTATGTAGCCATTCTCAAATTCAAACGGTTTCATAAAATGATTTCTTATGATATCCCTACATTTTATGATATCTTTTGACTCATTCAAAAATATGATAAATACACCGTTTTCAAAATAAAACAGCACATCTTTTCCAAATGAATTCTTTAAAAAACGTCCGACATGTCTCAAAACATTGTAAACATAATATTCACTGTCGGCAAACTCAAAGTAACTGAAATTCGTGATGATAAAACCCAAAAACGGTCTGTGATGTCCGTAATAGTATTCCTCGTTCACGTAGAGCTGCATGCCCCTAAGGTTGTACAGTTCCGTCCTCTTCTCCCTGTAGTAATCAGGATTTTGAAATGCAAGGAAAATGGCGGTGATACCGATCACAACCCCGAGCGACACAGTCTGTTTATACGGCATTATATATACCTGGATGGTATGGCAGACCATCGTTGCAACCGCATAGATAAGGAGCACATATTTTTGTCTGAGCCTCAAAACTTTTTTGCAGTTACTGATTGCAAGCGCAGATGAAATGCACATATAGAACAACGTCTCGTAATAAGGGAGTGGTCTCATCATCTCATATACAAAATCGCCGTTCTTATCCACAGCAAAAATCATGTGATTTAACGGAGTCGTAAGCGCAATCAAAACAAACGGTATCGATGGTATCATCAGTGCAAACGCGCGCTTGTCCGACACCTTATCCCCATATACCGCATACAAAGTAAAAAGTGCAAAAAGAGCAGGGCAAACAACAAGAAGAACATAATAGATTATATTTATTGCATATATAATCTCGTAGGAAAAAACATCCGGATAAGATGTGATTACGGATGCCACGATATCGGATAAGGTAAAGCAAAGTTGCACCACAAGCAGTCCCAAAAACAATCTGTTCCTGCGAATAGGCAAATTCTTTCCTATGTAATAATAGATAACAAACAGCAAACATACTGCAAAAGCACTTATATCATACTCAAGGGACCAGATCATGAATCCTCCACACCTTTTTCATCAACCCTAACCGGGTATAGCTGTCCGTCTATGCGATTTTCTTTAAAATGGCATCGCTATCCGATATTTTTAGATAGGTAAATGTATTATACCCCAGATTCCAATTTATTCCCACCATTTTCATTCTTTTTAAACAATTGTATTAAAAAACAGCTGTAAAATTGTACAAAAGTGTACAATCCCACAACTGTCTGTCAAACTGTTTTACATGTTTTCTTCGAAGGGAGATTCGATAATATGTTTACAAGTTTCTTTATTATTGGGGAACCGCTTTGCGGTCCCCCTTTTATCCTGTGAAGGGATAAATGTTAAATGTCCATATTCAAAAGGTATGAGCTGAGTCCTTTTCCGTGCATATCCACTGAGAGGGATCTTGTAACTCCTCCTCCAAGCGCATCATACATAACAAAGTTCATTGCCTTGAGCTGTGGAAGTTCGTAACGGACAACCTCGCCCTTTACTATTCCTTTAAAATGCTCTTTTACTCTCTCAGGAGTAACCTTCTCAGCGAGAAGTTTATAGTCTTTCTCATCATATGCTATCAATGAGATATTTGATATATTTCCTTTATCACCTGTACGTGAATGAGCAATTTCCCACAATTTCATTTTTTTATCTCCTTCCTACACCTCAAAGAATTTTACTGTAGGTGTCACAAGATTTCTGTCTACAAGTATAGATGCTACAGATACGATCTCTCTGGTTCTCTTAACCGCACCGCATCCACCTGCAGGTCCGTTTGTGTAAAGCGCTTCAACTTCGTTTGCAACGAGGTCTGCTACTGCCTTTGTCTTTGCACGTCCGGCTACACGAACACGAACTTCGCTCGGCTCATTGTATTTGAAATCAGGATTCCAGTAGATTGAGTTGCATCCGATGATGTCGAATTTGAGCTCATCAAAAGCGTTTGGAGCTACAAGTTCAAGTCTCTCCTTAACGATATCAAGAGCAAGTTTTCCTCTTGCAACGCATCCCGGTCCGCCGTATGAGATCTCTCCGTCTCCGATGAAGCAATCCTTGTATCCAACTGAACATTTGAATGTGTCAGTCTTTGGATGTCCTGTTGCACCTTCAACTTTTACTTTGTCCTTCTCAATCTGAGTGAATGTAACCTTTGAGAAATCTGCAACTACGTCAGGTGTGAGGTATTTGCTAGGATCATGAATCTCGTAGATCATCTGCTCTGTACAGGTATCAACCGTAACCATTCCGCCTGCCTCAGGAACCTTTGTAACAAAATATTCTCCGGCTTCATTTACCTCGATAATAGGGAATCCTACATGTCCTACACCAGGTACATCCTTCTTTGTAGGCTCTGCGTAGTATCCACCGGTTACCTGAGCTCCACACTCAAGAAGGTGTCCGATGTTTGTTCCTTTTCCGAGTTTGTCCCAGTCGTCCATAGCCCAACCGAACTCATAGATGAGTGGTGCCATGAAGATTGCAGGATCTGAAACACGACCTGTGATAACGATATCTGCTCCGCCTTCAAGTGCTTTGATGATTCCTTCAACACCCATGTAAGCGTTTGCTGAAACGATTTCTCCATCGAGTTCCTTCAACGGTCTCTTTGTTTCCCAAACTTCTGTATCCATAAACTTGTCGATCTGTGGAAGAAGATCGTCGCCAAGTACGCATGCGATCTTAAGTCCGTCAAGACCTGCCTTCTTAGCGATATCCACGCAAACCTTAGCTGCTGCTTCAGGGTTTGCTGAACCCATGTTTGTGATGATCTTTACGCCTTTTTTGGCAGCGAGAGGGATTGCTTTTGTCATACGGTGCTCAAGAAGTCCGTTGTATCCCTTTGTAGGGTCTTTGAGTTTTGCCTGCTGACCGATTGCAATTGTTCTCTCTGCAAGACACTCAAAACTGATGTACTGAATGTTTCCTTTTTCGATAAGCTCAAGTGCCGGCTCAAGACGATCTCCCGCATATCCGGCTCCGCTACCAATACGGATTGTTTTCATTGTTTACTCCTCCTAATGCTATATGTTTATGTTTATACGCGCTTAGATTGCTATCGAACCGATCACAACGGATACGACAAGCATAATGATTGAAAGTGCGAAAGCATACGGTATTGTGTGTTTCTGATGATCACCAAAGTCAACTCCTGCAAGTCCTACAAGAAGGAATGTAGCAGGTGTGAGTGGTGAAACAGGGAAACCTGTTGTCATCTGTCCAAGTATAGCTGCTCTTGCAACATTGATTCCTGCAACTCCAAATCCTTCTGCAGTGCTAGAAAGTACCGGAAGTACTCCATAGTAGAACGAATCCGGATCGAAGAGAAGTGATGCAGGCATTGAGATCACACCGGTGATAATCGGGAAGAATTTTCCGAGTGTACTTGGTATGATTGAGCAAAGCGCTCCTGCCATCTCTGTGATCATTCCGGTTTCTTTCATGATACCTGTGAAACATCCTGCTGCAAAAAGAACTGAAGCCATCATGAGTGCTGACTTTGCATGAGCATCGATTCTCTTTTTCTGCTCTGCTACGTCAGGATAATTTATAACGATTGCGATTATAAAAGCAATCATAA
The DNA here is from genome assembly GCA_024695665.1 of Lachnospiraceae bacterium. GTDB lineage: Bacteria > Bacillota > Clostridia > Lachnospirales > Lachnospiraceae > JAILHT01. The sequence continues at coordinate 26,117 of JAILHT010000156.1, read as the reverse complement.
ATACTACAGCCGGAGCAAATCCTGATTTGAGAAGTGCTGCGATAGCTGCGATGATAAGGATTACGTTTACTACGAAAAGCTTTGGTCTCTCGAGAGCCTTCTCTTCGTCTGTGAGTTCCATCTCGTACTCAGCAACCTGAGCGAGAGTTGTATCTCCGATTCTTCTCTTTTCTGCACGTCCCATGAGAACTGCAAAAGCGATAACGCAGATAAGACCTACAACTACAGGAACGATCATTGGTGAGAAAAGCTCCATTACATCAACCTGCATATCTGTTGCTGCTCTGATTGTAGGGCCGCCCCATGGCATGATGTTCATTGTACCTGCTGCTATGGCAACGATTGTTGCAAGAGTTGTTCTCTTCATTCCTACTGCATCATAAAGAGGAACGAGTGCCGGTACACAGATAAGGAATGTAACTGCTCCTGATCCGTCAAGATGTACTATCATGGCAAGTATTGCTGTACCGATTGCAATCTTTACAGGATCTGTTCCGACGAGCTTAAGAACCTTCTTAATGATCGGTCTGAATGTTCCTGCGTCTGTGAGGACTCCGAAAAACAGGATTGAGAAGATGAACATAACACCTGTAGCTGCTACAGATCCGATTCCCGAACTTCCTGTTATGAATCCACCGAGTGCCTTGATATTTGCACCGACATCTACAACTCCCGGTGCTGCTTCCGCATCAGTTACGCGGAAAAAAGATGAAATAATACCTGTTATGAAAGGTACCCCTATGAGTGCAACCGTCGGAGATGCTTTCTTTGTCATTACAAGAACAAGCATAACGATTACGGTTACAAAACCTAAAAATGCCAACATGTTTTAACTCTCCTTTGCCTATTTATTTGTCTTTTTTCTGCTGACATAAATATATAATGCAAATGGCGTGCCAATTTTTTGACAAAGTAAAAAAAGCCTTATTTTACGGGAAAAACTCACCTTCCACTTTCCTACACGTCATTTATGCATTTCTAATTTTTTAGAAATATTTTATTTTTTTCTTATTACATTTGAATATCAATGCAGGAAATAATTGTCAGTAAAGGTTTTATAGTTATTCTAATATTTTAGAAACGGTTTTTAAGTTTTTAGAATTTTTACCCCAAAAAAAGCACAATGTTTTTTACACTGTGCTTTCATTTCATTTTTTATTTTATTTTGTTATAAAGTGTTGCAAGTGAGATATTTAAAGCTGCTGCAGCTTTCTTTTTCCCCTCCACGTCATCACCGTATCTCTCGATAACGGATCTTATCTCTCTTTTTTCAAACTCCGCCACCCGCTCTGCCAGCGAAGCCGTCCTTGTCTCCTTCTCGCCACGTTCATAGTTTCTCAACTGTTCGGGGAGAGACATCATATCGACCGTGGCATTTTTGCACATATAAGCCGAAAACTCGACAACGTTTTTCAGTTCTCTGACATTTCCCGGCCAGTCATAGTTGACCAGAACTTCCATCGCATCATCAGTCACAACATAGCTTCGCCTGACTTTCTCACCCTGTTTATCTAAAATATCCCGGACAAGCGCAGGTATGTCGTCCCGCCTTTCTTTGAGCGGCGGTATGGAAACCGGAAACGAGCTTATTCTGTAATAAAGATCCTTTCTGAAAAGCCCTGCCTCTACATTATTTTTTAAATCGACATTGCAGGCGCATATTATCCTGACATTCACGTCAAACTCTTTCACCGCTCCTATCGGGCGGATCTTTTTTTCCTGCAATACTCTGAGCAGTTTTGCCTGGAGTGAGACATCCATCTCGGCAATCTCATCAAGGAAGATTGTTCCCCCCTGTGCTGCTTCAAAAAGTCCCATCTTTCCGCCTTTTTTCGCTCCGGTAAACGCTCCTTCGACATATCCAAACAACTCGCTGTCCAGCATATCCTTTGTAAATCCGGCGCAGTTTACGGCGAGAAAAACCTCGTTTTTTCTTGGGCTTGCATTGTGTATGGCCTGAGCGTACATCTCTTTTCCGGTTCCGCTCTCAGCCATAAGAAGAATAGGCATATCGCTCTCGGCAAGCCTTTTTGCATACTCTTTTACGGCTATCGACTTTTCGTCTGCCGCAATAATTGAGTCGAAAGTGTATTTATTTCCGCTCTGATTGATTTTTCTTATGAGATTCTTGTGTGTGTTCTCAAAATTGTTGAGTTCGACCCTCGTTCGCTGTGCCTCGTCCATAAAGGTAATGACCGATATACCTCCGACAACTTTGCCACCTTCAAATATCGGATACATATTTACAAAATATGCTTCATCAAGGTCTTCGAGGCGCTGTGCATGTAAAACCCTGTGTCCACTCTCCACTACCGAAGGGAGTTTCGCGTGAGGTCTGACATCTCTCAGTCGCTTTCCGACAAGTTCCTCCTTTGTCATCCTGATAAATTTGAGATACGCCTCATTCGCATACAGCACTACCCCCGCCGTGTCAATGAACAACAGTCCTTCAACCATGGTGTTAAATGCGCTTTTCATAAACGGTGTCATTTCAAGTTTTTCTTCGTTTTTATTATTTTTCCCCATGAAAGCATAAATAACATATCATTCATGATTTGTAAAGAAATCATTTCTTACTATAGTATTTTTTACTCCGCAGTCTCCTGCTCCACAGTCGCTGTCCTGCTCATCATATATATTGAAGATGCGCTCTCATAGTCATAATCCCAGTCTGAGACTATATTTGAAAGGGTTCCGTCAAACCTTATTGTAAGATATTCACCCTCGGCAAGTTCCACCGAAGATTCGACGGTAGCGATCTCTTCGTCCGAAGTCTCCTCACTTTCTATTTCTTCTTCAAAAGTCTCCTCATCCTCGGACTCTTCCTCCGAATCCTCGCCATTTTCATCGTCATCTACTGAATCGTCATCTACTGAATCTTCATCCTCGGACTCTTCGCTGTCGTCATCAGTGTCATCTTCTGAGTCTTCATCGTCATTTTCATCCTCGGATTCCTTGTTGGCCTCAATCACTTCATACATCGACTGTTCCACAGACTCGGAACAGATTATATCATTGTTTCTATCCTCGACGTCTATTATGTTTGAGTCTTCAGTGAAATCCTCATAGATATTTGAGCCTATTCTGTATTTTATATTCTGAAACTCGGAGTGGACCGTATCCCCATTATATCTGGCGGCTCCTTCAACCCAAAAGTGAAGTTCTCCGGTGGAGACAACCTCGGTATTTGTAAAACTTCCTACCAGGGTTCCGTCTATATATACACTTCCCGTGCCGTCATTATTCAATGTCAAAAGAAGCTTGTGCGCCTCTGTCAGGTCCAAAAGTGCCATTCTCGGATACTCCTGACCACCGGTGTCATTGCTGTGGATATTTTCAAGGAGCGCCACGGTTTTTCCGGTGTAAGGAGCGACTCCCCCTTCGTCAAACTGAATGCCGAAGGATACCGCCGACACACTTGTTCCTATTACAATCTTCGAGTGGTATCCGGTTCCTTCTCCGGACAGATATACATCCGCCTCTATGGCATAGTCGCAATCCACTGTCGTTATGTCCGTTTCCTCCGTTGTAGTATATTCTCTTGTCTCGCTGTATCCGCTGTAAAATCTGTTTTTGTCGGTGAAACAAAACGATCTTATTCTAAAATAATACGTCGTATTTTCTGAGAGCCCTGACACAATGTAATCTGTATCCTCAGTCTCAACCACAGTCACTTCGGCAAAATCCTCCGTGGTGCTTAAAGATATCTCATAACCGGTCGCTCCCACAACCTCATTGAAATGAAGATATACCGAATCAGTTGTAATATCAGTAAAATATACTTCCTCATTTGTCTCAAATTCTTCCGCGTAAAGTTCCGAGACATCTATGCTCTCATCATTCCAGGTCAGAGTTTTGAGCCACTTTACCTGCACTGCATCGGAAAATCCGCTTGTCTCGGTCCCGTTGTAAAATCGCACTTTATAGAGATAGACTGTATCCTCACTCACGTTACTGTCGATGTAAGAAGCATCGGTTCCTGTATATATTTTTTCCCAATCCGTATCATTTGTGTAATCTTTTCTGTAAAGCTCATAAGTCGCATTGTCACCTATCGACCAGGTTAGGGATATGCCGGCATCTGAAGATTCCACCGTTATAACCGGTGCCTCCCTCTCCCAGATGGCATAGAGTACCGTATCGCGCACGACGTCTATCTCGGCGCCGTCCTCATATTTCACCAGGCCGTTCTCACTCGTAGCCCAGCCCTTAAAAACATAACCGCACCTTGAAAATGCACATGCATCCAAGGTTATCATCCCGTCTTTGGTCGAAGCGTCATCCATGTGACCGCTGCCTCCGTTCGCCTCATAAGACACGGTATATCCGTCCTCCTGCTCAGTTGCATGTACTGTTATATTTGCAATAAAAACAACTGATATAAAAATCAGTAATGAAGCTGTAATGACTTTTATATTCAATCTCATATGCACTCCTTCTATAATCGTTTTCGGCAGATTTTTTTGAATTGATTATATTTTTCGCCCATTCTTTATACAAAAATAATTAGTACTCTTTTTTTGTGTATTTGATTTGTCATTATTTTGAAGGAATTGTGAACTGTCAAAAAAATAAGACGACATTTCTGTCAGTCTTATTCACAAAACAAGCCCTCTAAGCTTTTTTTCCTGTTTATAACATTCAGATCTATATATTTTTCTCCGCCGGTGTAACCTTCCAGTTCACCGCGATTTAAGTACTGCCATATATACCAGTCGCCTCTAAAGTTCCAGCTTATCGGCGAATAAATACTTGAAATCCAGTATTCGCAATCATCAAAGCTCCCCTCAAGATAATCCTCATACAAATCCGGTCTTGTATAAATGATCGGTTTTACATTGTATTTTTCTTCAACGGCTCCTATGAATGCCTGAAGTTCCTTTACAACCGCTTCCTTCTCTGGCGGATTCTCCTCCTTGTCGGCATAGTATTCGACATCAACCGCCGGCAATAGTCTTCCGGAAAGATCCTCTCCCACAATCTCAATAAAGTTTTCGGCCTGGGTGATCCCCGAGCTGTCATATGAGAAAAAATGATACGCCCCGGCAGGCAGATCGGCACTCTTTGCATTCTCCCAGTTCTCTGCAAATCTGCTATCCTCATGTGAGCTTCCCTCCGAAGCTTTTATATATACGAATTCAACGCCCTGACTCTTTAGTTTTTCCATGTCAACATCTGCCTGATACGAGGAGATATCAACGCCGAATATATAGTTTTCTTCATTCACAAACCAGGTGTTAAGAAAGATTATTTTTTTCTTGGCAAGCACATACACGCAAGACACTGCCAATACAAGTAATACGGCAATCGCGATGATCACCGGTTTTGCTTTTTTCATATAACATCCGCCTCATATTTCTAATCGGTTTTAGGTTTTAAATATACTATATCTTTGTTTTTTTAACAATCCGGATAATATTTTCGGTCATCAAAAAAACAGACCGTAGTCAAATGGCAAAGGGAGAAAGTAAATGGTCTGCTTTTTTGAATATCTATATAAGGTTTTTAGTGGATTGCTTATTGAACAACACCCAACATGGATGCTATAAAACATACTATAGTCATAACAATTACGACTATGCAAAGGGCTATTCCTATGATGTTTCCCGTTCTTCCGTGTTTGTCGTCAGGATTGTTCATACGCTGCATAAGCCAGTATATGAAGATAAAAAACATCGGAAGATATATGATTGAAAGCTGTCCGTATGTGAACATCTGCTTGTCTGTCGCAAGAGCCGTTATAAAAATGCATAATACAAAATAAAACAATACTAACGATGCTCTGAAATCGGCGCGCTTTTCATTTTCAATCTGCGCTTCATCCATCTGTTCTACTACTTGTGGTTTTTTCTTTTTTGAATTCATCTGTTACCCTTTCAATTGTTTGTACGCGGTATCGGATCAGTCGACTTCCTCATAATCTTTGTCGTTTTTCATTCTGGCTCCGTCACCTTCGTATACGCCCATGACATTGCATTTTGGGCATTTTCCGAATTTGTCGCCGAACTCTTCCATTCTTCCCGCTTCATATGAGAATTTTTTCCCACATTCCGGACAATGATAATAAAACATACAAGGTCCCCAGGTCATTATTGTTTCCTCCTATAATATATGCCGACTTTCTTTCAATTAAAAGTATTTTTGTTTTAAAGTCGGTTTCGTTTTCTTTGAAAATAAGATATATTCAATTTTCATATCCGATTTTCAAAAGAAGCGATTTTTATGAAGTCTGCCCGGGGAAGACATTTTTTCTTCCCCGCTGCAAGCTTCAAGTTAATCTCATTAATTTGTTCACAACTGTCAATCGTAATCAAATTTTATTTAAAATTCAGGTCGCGTCATAAGCAAGCCGATTCATGTCCCGTCTAAGCAAGCAAATATTTTTACCTTCCTTCACATGTACTTTTAGTATCTCATTTGTGTCGCGTATTTTATGCGTACATTGTGAAGAGTGGTGGTAAGCAGTAAAGTCCGATACATGTGATTATGAACCATACAACGAAGATGTATGCACAGTATCCCCAAACTTTCTTGAGCGGTACGTTAACTACTGCAAGTGCAGGAATCAAGTACAACGGCTGAAGCAAGTTTGTAGCCTCATCACCATAGCAGAATGCGTTGATGATGTTTGGAATGTAAAGTCCGAACTTCTGAGCGAGCGGTACCATGATAGGTCCCTGAACAACCCACTGTCCTCCCTGTGAAGGAATGAACAGGTTAACGATACATGCTGAAATGTATGTAATCATCGGTACTGTACGAGCAGATGCTACTGAAGCAAGGCTGTCAATAACGATCTGAGCAAGTCCTGAATCCTGCATCATCTGCATGATTGCTCCGTAGAATGGGAACTGGATCATAACGTCTGTTGCAAGGTACATAGAACTTCTGATAGCTGTGATAAACTTTCTTGGGCTGTTGTATACGAAACAGTTGAGTGTTATGAAAAGGAAAATGATGAAGTTCAATCCGAGTGAATTCAAGATTCCGTTTGTAACAAAGCTGTAAATGATGTATACAAGTCCGAGGATTCCTGTAGCATACATAAGAATCTTTGAGCTGTTCATTACGTCTGCAGGTGTCTTCTTCTCTGATGTCTCGTCAACGATATCCTCGTCTTCGATTGTTCCGTGGAACTCTACAACCTCGTGTGCAGGAGGTGTAGTAAGTACTGCAAGGATTACAGTTACAACTGCGATGATAATCCAAAGACATACGTTCATCGGGTTGTATGTTGTCATTGACTGTGGAAGGATACCGATTGAATCCTCAAGGAAATGTCCCTCACCTGCTACAAGTGCGTATACAGATGCTGAAGGTCCCATACACTGTCCGAGGATCATTGTTGAATATCCAGCGGCAAGCATCATTGGGAAATGAAGGCCTTTAACCTTCTTTGCCATTCTCATTGCAAGAATAGGACAAATGATTGTACAGAAAGCCCAGTTGATGAAGGATGCTACGAATCCTACGATCATAAGAACTACCATAGCTCCTCTAGGTGTCTTTCCGATTGAAGCGATCTTGTCGAGAGCGCCTCTGATGACCGGTGCCTGTGCGAATGCTGCGCAGACAACAACCATGATTGTCATCTGGAACGCGAATGTTGACTGTGTCCAGAATCCGTTGTACCAAGACTGAACCATTGCTATAGGTGATCCGCAAGCTATGATTCCAAGTACAAATACGAGGAATGCCAGAATGATACAGAATACGAAAGAATCAGGAATGATACTCTCTGCAGCAAACTGGAATTTTTTGGACAGGCGCCACAAAATGTTGCCCTTGTCCTGTGTTGCTTCGTTTGACATAAATATTACCTCTCTCCCTTATGGTATTTTTTTAAATAACGGGTCTTGCCCGGTTATTTCGTCAATAAACTTTTTATATAGTACTGTTAAATGTTTTCTATTTTCTCCGTTTTTCTCTTGAAATAACTACCCTTAAATTATTTCTTAAGTCCGAGGATCTCACGAGCCTCATCAGGTGTTGCAACCTCGTTACCAAACTCTCTTATAACTCTTGCTGCTCTCTCTACGAACTGAGCGTTGCTGTCTGCAAGAACTCCCTTAGAGTACATAACGTTGTCTTCCATTCCGACACGAAGATGTCCGCCAAGTGCTACTGCTGCGTACATTATCTCCATTGCTGAGTGTCCTACACCGAATGTAGACCATGTTGATCCAGGGCAAAGAGAATCCATTGTCTCTTTCATGAATACGAGGTTCTTTACAGATCCTGTGATTCCGTTTGCACATCCCATACAGAACTGGAAGTGAAGTGGTGCTTTAAGAACACCTTTCTTTAAGTAATAAGCTGCGTTAGCGATCATACCAGGATCAAATGCTTCGATCTCAGGTTTTACATTGAGCTCCTGGAAAAGGAGTCCGCAGTCTTCAAGGAACTTAGGGCTGTTGATGAAAAGTCCGCTGTTGAGCCAGTTCATTGATCCGCAGTCATAAGATGCCATCTCAGGTTTAAGTTTCTTTACATGAGCAACTCTGATTTCGTCATCAGCGTGGATATCTCCTGATGTTGTAAGGTTGATGACGATATCGCAATCCGGATATCTTGTCTTTATAAGATCAAGTGTCTCAACGAACTTATCAGTGTTCATTGTTCCGTTTCCTTCGTCGTCTCTCATGTGAAGGTGAGCAACTGCTGCTCCTGCCTTCCATACGCTGTAAACGTCATCAGCGATCTCTGAAGGTGTCATAGGTACGTTAGGGTTGTTTTCTTTTTTAGGCCATGCGCCTGTTACGGCTGCAGTAATAATAGTTTTCTTTGCCATTTTCTTTCTCCTTATTTGTTGTATAACATTTTGATAAGATACTCGTTCAATCCGGCATTGATATCAGCGATCTCCTCGTCTGTATAAGCTCCGAATCCTACTCTCTTACCGTTTGCATCAGGTTCAGCTCTGAATCCCATCTGTCCTTTGTCAATCATATCCTTAAGGAGCGGTGATGGCTTGTGGCTGTCCTCTATAGCCTCAAGTACTGTGCTGTGAATGTTGTATGTAAGCTGTGTTCCAACCATATCTGAGTTGAGAAGTGGTGGAAGATAAGGAAGTCTCAAACCGAAGCTTGTCTTAACTGCGGTATCAACATCCTCTGCAGAAGCGATTCCGTTCTCAACGATTGAGATTGCCTCTCTCCAGAGAGCGTGCTGCATTCTGTTTGCGATGAATCCCGGCACATCCTTCTTGCAAAGGCATGGGCTCTTTCCGATTCTTCTCATGAACTCCATTACTGTGTCTGCAACTTCATCTGATGTAGCGTCTGTCTTAACTACCTCTACAAGTGGGATAAGATGTCCCGGATTCCAGAAGTGAGTTCCTACGAAACGTGTTCTGTATTTGAGTTTCTCTGATATCCAGCTTGGGCTCATAACTGATGAGTTTGTACAGAAAATACAATCCTCACGGCACTTCTCCTCAAGGAGTGCGAATGTCTCCTGCTTTACGTTGATATCTTCGAAAACTGCCTCGATAACCAAATCAGCGTTCTTGATGCCTTCATCATCGACATCCTGTGTAAAATGGATACGGGAAAGCTTCTCTGCGAGAGCTGCCTCTGTCTCGATACCCTTATCTACAAGCTGCTTTGTGTTAGTACGAATCTTTGCTTCCAAATCTACCGGGAACTTGTCGTACACGGTGATCTGAAATTCTTTTACGGATGCAACAACATAAGCAATGTTGCTTCCCATCATTCCGCCTCCCATAATGAGGACGTTCTTGATGTCTTTCATTTTTCCTTCCTCCGTTTCTATAAAAAACACAAATTATTTGTTTTATGTCTATATACATTGCAAGTGCCGTGCCAATTTTATCTAAAATCTCGGAAGCGCCCATAATTCAAGGATATTTTCTTTTTTTTACACTTTTTTTATAATTAAAATATCGATAAAATTTGTTGCAAAAATAAGACAAGTTGCAAAATCGCGACATTATTTGTCGCATTTTTGCAACTCGTTCATCATTATAACCATATTATTGTTAATTTTTCATCAAAGTTTGTGCACATTGTCACCAAGCTTACGATAGATGGCACTTCTGTGCACTCCAAGCTGCTCCGCAGCCTTTGCCACTGAACCACCGTTTAAATCTATGACATGCTCTATATATTTTTCCTCCATCTTTTTGGAATACTCCTTGAGCGGAATAATCTCCGTAGGTACACTGCTGTTCATCAGGGTATCCTCAGAATAATTTGCCGTAGGCTTTGGAGTAAATATAAGTTCCCTTCCGGGGCTTATTACGAAAATTCTCTCAATAACATTTTTCAATTCTCTGATATTTCCCGGCCAGTTGTGGGAGAGCATCGTCTCTCTCGACTCCTCCGAAAATCTTTTGTTGTCGCTGTATTTCTCGTTGAGATTTTTTAAAAAGAGTTCCGCCAAAGGCATTATATCTTCTTTTCTCTCTCTGAGAGGAGGTATCTTAAGAACAAATACGCTCAGTCTGTAATAGAGATCCTCCCTGAATCTTTTCTCCTTGACCTGCTTGGCCAGATCCACATTCGTCGCACATATTATTCTTACATCTATAGGTATGCTCTCAACGCCTCCGACTCTTCGAACTTCCTTATTCTCCAATGTCCTAAGGAGTTTTGACTGGAGTTTTACGGGCATATCTCCTATCTCATCCAAGAATATAGTACCGCCCTCGGCAGCTTCAAAGAGTCCTATTTTTCCCTTGGACAATGCTCCCGTGAAGGCTCCTTTTTCATATCCGAAAAGTTCGGACTCAAGAAGGTCCTCCGGAATAGCCGCACAGTTTATAGAGATAAACGGTTTTGACGCCCTGCTTGAGTGAGCATGGATGTAGTTTGCGAGTACGTCCTTTCCGGTTCCGCTTTCTCCCAAAATGACAACACTAGAATCCGTCGGTGCAAGAACATTCACCGAATTGATCATCGACCGCATAGCAGGAGAGTTTGATATGAGTTCCTTGTTCTTGTTTACACGCAGATACTCAATCTCTCTCTTTAACTTTTCCGTCGCGGTGAGTTCTTTTCGCATTATCTCTTCCCACTCTTCGCTGCGCTCCTTGCTCATATTGTTCGTGACAACCATCCTGACCTTTCCATGGTTATCCAAAACCGGAACCGAGTGGGATACGGTATCTTTCTTGTTGTTCACTCCGTAATTTGCAAGATGACCGGTGTAAGGTTTCTTCGTCTCTATCGCGGTAAGTACTGTGGAATTTACGTACATTCCCTCCTTCATGAGCTCCCTTACATTTTTCCCCATAAGATAATCTCTCGAGGAGCCCAGTCTCTCCGCTCCTATCTTGTTTACATATATAATTGTTCCTTCGCTGTCAGTGATGAAAATTGATTCATCGTAATGCGTATTTAAGGCTTCTAATATCTCCTCAGCCGAATACTCCTGCATAATCTGTTTCTACCGTCCTCTCTATTGCATCATGATATACAAGAACATGATTGAGAATCCTATACAGAACAAAAACAGTGCAAACGAGAAGCTTCTCTGAATGATGCTTCCCTCTGTTTTAAGTCTCTCGTAGCGGATTGCAACGATATGCATATAATCTCTGTGTGTCTTTTTTCTTCTTCTCCAGGTCTTGTTTGCAATCCACTGAATGGCATTTAAGATTTCTCCTATCACATCTGTAAACAATGTTCCTTCGATCCTCTCGCTCGGAAGCGGGGTGTCGGCAAATATTGTCCTTCTCAAAACAACAACCGTTGTGTCCACCGCACAGTCCAATATTCTGCACAAGAAAGCGAAGATATATGGGAAAATCTTCAAAAGCATCGGTCTGTATACACGATCCTCTATATCAAGCCAGAACGGCCATCTGTTTGTATATATTCTGCCTGATGTCAGGCTTGATTTGTCCACAAAAGTCATTAAAGACATCCTTATCACAGTCAGATATATGACTACGCCTATAACTATCGATATCAGAGATCCCTTTAGATTCGTAAACGAATAGTAATGTATCGCCTCCGTCTCGCCACAGAAATTCATAAAATCCTGTGCGAGTATCTCAACCTTGTCTATCAAAAGCGACGGCACAACGCCCCAGACAAAAAGCAGTGCCGCACTCAAAGTTACCGCTACAGCAGAAGGAAGCTTCATATAATTTTTCATGTCATCAAACTTCTTCTGTCTTTCTTCATCCATATTCTTCTCAACGAAAATACAGACAAAAAGTTTTGTCATATATGCGAGAGTCATTCCTCCCGAAAGCAGGAATACCCACTCGAAAATATCTGTGAGAAAGGTTCCCTCATATTCGACTATAGCCTCGTGGAGCAGGGTTTTGCTTATATATCCGCCAAAGCCCGGTATTCCGGCTATACACAACGCTCCTACAAGGAATATGACCATCAAAAGCGGTTTCTTTCTTCCGAAACCTCTTATGTCATTCAGATTGAGTGCATGTACATTCATATACACAACCCCGGCGCACAGGAAAAGCACAAGCTTTATCATGGAATGGTTCACCATGTGAAGCATCGTTCCGTACACCGCAAGCATATTCTCCTCTCCAAGCAGGCACTGCATCGCAATTCCCACCAGAATAAACCCAATCTGTGACATTGAAGAACATGCGAGTGTCCTTTTAAGGTCAACGGAAAATACTCCGAGAAGCGCTCCTCCGAACATGGTAAATGCCGCTATTAAAAGCAGAAAATGGCCCCAGTTGCTGTCCGCAAAAAAGATGTTGTTCGATACTACCAATATTCCGAATATTCCTGATTTTGTAAGGATACCGGAAAGAAGTGCACTGGCCGGTGCGGGTGCCACCGGATGGGCCTTCGGAAGCCATATGTGAAGCGGAAATGCACCCGCCTTGGCACCGAAACCAATAAACAGCAACACTCCGGGTATATAAAGTTTTGATATGTCTCCGTAGTTTTTCACTGCAGGGATCAACTCTTTCATATCGACGGTTCCAAGCATGTGATACAGGAGGAATATACCCATAAGCATCACAAGTCCGCCTATAACCGCCACTGCAAGATATGTGTCCGCCGCCTTTAATGCAGGCACGGTTTCCTCCTGTGCCACCCACACATACGAGGTGAAAGACATTATCTCAAAGAATATAAATGTCGTGAACAAATCGGATGAAAGGAAGACTCCCATCGTTGCTCCCATCGTCATCAGAAGGAAAAAATAAAATCTGTTTCTGTGATGATGGTGACTGAAATATTCCGGTGACAAAAGCGCTGCCATCATCCACATCCAGGATGCGATGAAAGCGTATACAGCCCTGAAACCGTCCATGCAGAAGTTCAATCCAAATCCGCATACCTCAGGTATGTAGGCTGTGTATGCCACTTCTCCGTTTAGAGATATGAGAAATCCTCCGAGGTAATACACACTTACCACACATTCAAAGATAAGTCCCGCTATGACAAGGATATCCCTCTCCCGCTCTCTCTTTGCACCAAGAATGGCCCCGACAATCGCGAGAACAAAAGGAAAAAATATTAAGCTGATTAGTAAAAATCCCTGATTCGTCATCTATATTTCTCCAAGCAAATTCAGATAGTCAAGAAGAGGTCCCGAGTAAAGTCCGAGCACTACAATTCCAACAATAAAGATAATCAACGGAAGAAGCATTCTCCATCCCGGATCGGTTATGCCATCCAAAGTCGCATAATCGAACTCTTTCGGTGGAAAAAATGCCCTCACCACAATGGTCATAATATATATAGCTGTCAAAAGCGAGGATATCAAAAGCGCTCCAACGCCGATATAACCAGCTATCGTATCGGTCTGCATTGCGGCCTTTGCCAGGTACCATTTGCTCACAAATCCGCAGAGCCCCGGTGTTCCCATAAGCGCGATCCCGGCTATTGTAAATACCGTAAAAAGTATTGGCATCTTTCTTCCAAGACCGTCCAGTTCATACGTATAATATCTCTTGGTCTTCTCGTTCACTGCTCCGGCTACGAAGAAAAGCGCAATCTTCATAAACGAGTGGCAAACCATATGACACATTCCGGCAACCAGCCCAAGCGGTGTCAAAAGAAGAATTCCAAACAACATGTATGAGAGATTGCTGACCGTGGACCATGCAAGTCTTCTCTTGAAATGGCTCTCCTTGACCGCGCGGCTGCAGCCGTAAACAATCGTTATTATAGCTGCTATCTGGCAGACTCTCTGTCCTAGTCCTGCAGTCAGATTCTCTGCTCCAAATGTGTAATAGGTCATTCTTGCAACCGCAAACGCACCCGTATTTACAAGTGCAACCGCATGCAAAAGAGCTGTTACAGGTGTCGGCGCAACTCCGGCCTGAGGAAGCCATTTACAGAACGGAAATACCGCCGTCTTCATACCGAATCCAAAGAAGGTGCAGATATACATAGCTTCAAAAAGCAGTCTGTTGTCCATCACCGTATTTGCATTCACGGCTCCTCCGTACACAAACACCGTCGTGGAAGCAAAATTCATAAGATACATGAGCGACACGAATGCGAGTGCTGCTCCGGTGAACATAAAGTAAAGATATGACCGGCTCGCTTTTAGCGCTTCCTTTGACATGCTGTGCATGATCAACGGGAGAGTTACAACGCTCAAAAGTTCATAAAAGAAATATAATGTCACAACATTGTGAGCCATACATACCCCGAGCGTCGAGCCGTAAACCATTGTATAAAACATAAAAAACGCCGGCTGTCTCGGTTCATGTTCCATATATTCAAATGCATAAAGTGTTGCAAGCGGCCAAAGTATAGCTACAAGCGCCGCAAAAAGTCTGCCGAGTCCGTCAAGCTTAAGTGCAACGCTCAAATGCATTGTGAACCTGAAGAAGGTTGCCGTGGTCGTCGGCGGAAATATTACAAGTGCAAGCACAAGTATTGATGTTAAAATCACTGCGATTATCGTAAATATGTTCCTGGACTTCTGTGTCTTCAACGGAAGCGTAGGAATCATCACTCCGGCTATCATAGGTAAGAGCACCGCAACGATCATACTGTTTTCGTTCATTTAGTCCTCCTTACAAAATAGTCTTCGCTATAGCCGATGCGTAATCGATCACAAAATTCGGGAACACGCCCAAAAGCACTGTGAGTGCCGCCAGCGCAACAATCGGTAAAAGCATCTGTTTGTCAGGTTCTTTTCTCTTGACTTTGGTCTCGTCAAAGCCGTCGCCCGGGAAAAATCCCCGCATAGTTATCGGCAAGAGATAACCGGCCGTAAGAAGAGCACTTATCAAAAGAATCATAGGTCCGACCCATCTGAAGGCTCCTATACCGGAAGTCTCTAAAGAGCCCACGGCAAGATACCACTTGCTTATAAAACCACCCGTAGGCGGAATTCCTATCAGTCCAAGCGACAGGAACGTATAACTCCAAAGAAGAACAGGCATCTCTTTACCGATTCCCACAAGTTCACCCACTCTTCTCTTGTTGCAATTCACGAGGAACACTCCTGCGATCAAAAACAGGCCACTCTTTATTATCGCATGATAGACAACATGCAAGAGTGATCCGGTGACAGCAGTGGAATCAAGTGTCGCAAAACCGAATAAAATATAAGAAACCTGACTGACTGTTGAATATGCCAATCGCTTTTTCAAAATCTGCTCCCTGAAAGCCAACATGGAGCCCATGAAAACGGTCATAAGTGTCAGTATCATCCATGCGTACTGTACCCACGTTCCTCTGATGGTCTCAGCTCCGACAATGTAGAAAACACTTCTGAAGATGCCTAGCACTCCGGCTTTTACGATGAGAGCCGACAATACAGCGGAAGCCGGTGACGGAGCGACCGGATGCGCCGCAGTAAGCCACGAGTGAAGCGGGAACATACCGCATTTTACTCCAAAACCTATCACCATAAGAAAGACTGCCAAAAGAACCACGAACGGTTTCTCGCTGACAACCTCGGCGCTCAAGGTACCGCCTGCTGCGAAGGTTATAGAGTCGCTGTATCTGTAGAGAACAAATATTCCAAACAGCGCCATGTATGCTCCGCACATAGAGTACAGAAGATATTTCAGTGAGGCCATTATTGACTCCCTCGATCCCGAGTGCATTACAAGCGGAAACGTCGACAAGGTCACAAGTTCAAAACACATGTACATCGTGACAAGGTTTCCTGCAAAATCCATGGCTGCCAAAGCCAGATATGCAATCAGATAAAATGCATAGAAGCGCTCTTCCTTTCCTTCGTGCTTCATGTACACAAACGAATAGATTCCGGCGCAGATCCATGCAATATCAAGTATCGCGATAAACAGCCCACTCACCTCATCAACCTTGAACACAAGGCTCACATCATCGAGCAGTCTGATACATTCGAATTCCCAATCTCCCGCAAAAAATGCAAGCCAAAGAGAGATAACGATCATGACCAAAAGTGTGATCATCACTCCTATATGCAGTTGTCTTTTGTTCGAAACGACCTCCATACTTTTCCCCTTAGCTAAACATTTGTATTCCGATAGTTAAAAGTCTTACTATCGGGTCAGAGAACAATCCCAAAATCATATCAATAGCGATAAATGCCGCAAAAACAGCAACCTTCAGTGCCTGATCTTTTACTGAAATAATACGGCCTCCGATACGGTTTCCCTCACCACTGTATACAGGTGTGTAGATAATGATGACCGCCTTCATAAAGTATATCGTATTTAAGATTGTACTTATTGCAATTGCCGCAAGCGCGAAGAACATCTTGTATCCCTGCTCCATCGATGCCTGGGCAAACAAAAGCTTCGATATGAATCCCGAGAATAGCGGGAGACCTATCATTGACAAGGCACCTGCAAGAAATGCAAGTCCTGCCATCCTGTTTCTGTATGCGGCTCCCTTAAGGTGGGAAAACTCTTTATGATCTCCCGAAGCTGCCGCAAGTCCTCCTGCAGCAACAAAGAGCATTGCCTTCGTCGCCATGTGGGAAATAATATGAAAAATTGCCGCAACGATACCGAACTCGGTACCGAGATCAAGTCCCATGTATATATATCCCATCTGTGCAACTGAAGAATATGCAAGCATTCTTCGTATATCTTTCTGCCTTATCGCATTTAACGATCCCATCATCATTCCTATGAGACCGTATACGAAAAGCACATCCGCAACGCTGGTTTTTGATACGATATCAAAACCTATAACCCTCATAAAGATTTTTATGAGAAGGAAAATATATCCCTTCGACACAAGTGCCGACAAAAGCGCCGACGAGGACAATGTCGAGTATCCATATGCATCCGGAACCCACGCATGGAACGGATAGAGGGCTGTCTTTATAGCAACTCCCACTACCATGAATGCTATTGAAATTATAAGAGGGACTGTATACACGCCCTCCTCAACTATCTCGGCTACGGCGATTTTCATATTTCCCATGAGAAGATGTCCCGTGAGGTCATACAAAAAAGTTACTCCGAGAAGGAAAAGTCCCGATCCCAAAAGATTCATGATAAGATATCTTGTCGCGGCCTCCATCGTTCGGCCGTACTGTCTTATCATGATAAGTCCGCAGGCTGCGAGCGTATTTGTCTCGACGAATACGTATGCGGTAAAAATATCATTTGTATATATGAGTGCGAGAAGCGACGCTATCAAAAGATTTGCCAATACATAGTACAGGCTCTGCTTTGACTGCTCTATCTCAAGCTCTCTCTCGACTTCTCCTCCGAGCATGCAAAGGAGCATTAAAAGCGAGAAGAACATCGCCATAAATGTCTCAAGCACACCTACTCTTATCTCATTTCCCCAAGGTGCCGGGAAATGACCCATGGAGTATGTATAATAAGTTCCAAGCCTCCAACAGTATCCCATTGTCGCAAACGACATTATCGCTATCAGAACCAAAAGTATTTTGTTCCATCTTCTTGCCCACTTTGAAGGCAAAACAGATGACACGGCTCCGGAAAACAGCGACATCAAAATCGTCATAAAGGGGAAATTGCAGACAAAAGATGTCATTTATTTTCCTCCCCTCTGTTGATGATTGTTGTTATCTCATCCATGTTCAAGGTGTGATACTTTCTGTACAGTCTGATGGTAAGTGAGAGCATGACCGCCGTAACCGACACGGACACAACGATTCCCGTGAGAACAAGTCCGCTCGGAATCGGGTTGATGTAGCTTTCCATACTCTGAACCCCGTCAGTAACTATCGGGGCTTTTCTGCCGTATATATATCCCTTGAGAGCAAGGAACAGATATACGGACGTATCCATAATGTTGAGTCCGATAATCTTTCTTATTAGATTTTTCTGCAAGAGCAGGTTTGTAAAACCTATCCCGAATAAAATCATAGAAACGGCTTCCGCATAGTTTCCCGCAAGATGCATTATATCCATCAGAAATTTCCTTTCCTAAACATAACGTAGAATGTGTACATGGTAGCCGAAACGACAACTCCGACACATATGTTGAGTATCAGTATCAGCCCGCTAGAGAGAATGTGTCCCGGTATGCCGAGCGGTATTATGCTCTCTATATGATTTGCACCCGTATAGAAAGAGTAGCTTTTGCACAGGCTGTAACAGCCGAGCGCTGACACGGACAATATCTTCTGCGTCTTCGCCGTGAAAAATCTCTCCGTCTTCTTGAATCCAAATGCTGTGAGATAAAGTATAAGTCCGGCTCCTATTATGGCTCCTCCGGAGAATCCTCCTCCGGGTCCTAAATGTCCGCATAAAATGACATATATTCCAAAAATTATTATGACAGGCACCAAAACTCTCGCCGCGGTCTGAAGAATGATATCATTCTTCGGTTCGTGGAAACGGTCCTGCGCCTCCTCCATAAGTTTGTCGTGCTGCGCGGAATCATCATCGACTCTGAGTAGTACCAAAACCGCTATCGTCGCAAGGAAGAGCACATGAGACTCTCCCAATGTATCAAACGCTCTGTAGTCCAATATCATTCCGGTTACGATATTTACCGATCCGGTCTCATCCAAGCCGCTCTCTATGTATCTCTCAGACACCTCGTTGTTTACCGGCTTGTCGGCCTCTCCGAAGGTCGGAAGGAAGGAAACCGCAAATACCAAAACCACTATCAAAACGGTTGCAAAAAGAATTGATGCAAATCCGTAAGCCTTACCAAAGAGCTTAAATGTTCTGCTCTTCGGGAGATTGTAGGCCTCGTTCAACAGGGTTTCATGCTCCTGCCTTCTCCTTCTGGCCTGCTTTTTGCTCTCCCTCTGTTCCTTTAAGGTTTTCTGTTCTATTTTCCCCAAAAACGGATCGTTGTCACCGTTCAACCACGCTCTGAACTTTCCGGAGAAAGTCTTTTCGTATTCATCATTTTCCAGGCGTCTGCTCATGGCTTACCTCCACTGTCTTCTCTCCGTTGTTGTCTGCAATTGTATCTGCATTTATATCTGTGTTCTTGTCGATGTTGTTTTCGGTGCTGTTCTCAGAAGGGATATATCCTTCTTCCTCTTCATACTCATCATCAACTCTGTCTTCCTCTATGATGCTCTGTATCTTTTTCAAGGTTATAAGAAAAAGAACCGTGGTGACACCGGCGCCGACTGCCGCCTCAGTGATTGCAAGATCCGGAGACTCAAGCACCATCCATATGATGGACATGACCAGGCTGTAGGACATGAATATAAGTATTGTATTGAGCAGGTTTTTTGCAAAGCTTGTAGCTATTGCGCAAACAAGCAAAAAAACCAGCAAAATCAGCATTACTACTGTCATTTATCTTCCTCTTTACCTTTCTCTTCTTTTTCGAGTTGTTTCTTTGCGTAATGTTTTTCCGGTTCGTCATCTACAGAAACCTCCATCCTCGCAACAAGATGTGACGATGTCGGGGACGCAAACCATAAGAAAAGTATAACTACCAACATCTTTACGGAAGTTATATTGAAGCCGTTTAGAATCATCATGCCTATCGTAAAGCATCCGATTCCCATCGTATCTCCTATGGCGGCCGCGTGAAGTCTGTTCATGGCATATTTGAATCTGAACACACCCACTATACTTATTCCGAAAGCAACTATTCCGCCTATCGTAAAGGCGCTTCCCAAAAGGAATCTAAGCCATTCAAGTGCTGTCATGCTTTTTCCTCCTTTTCGACTCTCTTCTCAACTTTTTTTACATTCTCAGACTTAAGTTTCTTCTCCGCCTTAAGTTTCTCCTTCTGCTCCTTCTTCTCCTCGTACACACCCATGTAAACCTTAGTCAAAACGACCACGGCGAGGAAACTCAAAAGGGCATATATTATCGCGATATCTACAAGATATCCCTCGTTCAGATAAAGAGACAAATCGAGAGTGATGGCAATTATGATTGTTCCCATCATGTTGACGGCAACCACTCTGTCCGATGTTCTTGGTCCCATTATCGCTCTGATAAGGCACAAAAATGCCATGATCGCAAGTATCACAAGCGCCACTATCAGACCATTATTCAGTAAATGATTGACGGTTTCATCGTAAATCACGCTTTATCCTCCGTACCTTCCAGTTTGAGAATGATTTTCTCGAGTTTTGATTCATCTATTCCTTCGGCGAGCGACTCATCAAGTGCATGCACAACATATCTGTCACCTTCAAGAAACACTGTCACGGTTCCCGGTGTCAGGGTGATAGCATTTGCGTAAAAAGTCTTTCCGGCATCCGTCTTTGTCTTTCCTTTGAAACTGACAAGAGTCGGACATATCTCCTCCTTCTCGGTCAGGATAAATCCCGCGACCTTAAAATTGGACACAATTATCTCTTTTACGAGCATCACTATATACTTTAGTAATATGGGAATTTTTTTCAGATTATTGATTTCCAGAGCGATACTGTAGTTTAAGAATTTTACAGTAAAAGCGAAGACCGCCCCGGCCACTATAAGTCCTATAATACAACTTTCAACCGTGACCGTCCCGACAAAGATCAGCCACAGTATAAAATACAAAATAAACATTTTTACCCCCTAAACCTCAAAAAAAGACCAAAATATCAAGTCTTTTCTTATAGTTTATCGTTATAGGGGGCAAAAATCAACCTTAAACAACGTTAAGTAATTCACAAGTTAAGCCTTTGTTTTAGCCACTCCGAGAGCTTCGTGAGGTACCTCAACGCCGGTTCCGTTATAAGCGCAAAAACGACCATGAGCATTGCGCACTGTTTCGATATGCTGGTTATGGCAAAAAGCGGACTGATAAAAAGCATGCAAAACAGCCATCCCAGTATAACTCCCACGAGCAGAATGATGTGCATTCTTATCATAGGTTTTGCTATCTCATAAAGAATCATGAATCCGACAATAGCTACAAGTATGGTGCAGGATGTCGATACACATTCCGCGTCAACGTTGAATTCACGACAGAATACCACAAGCCCGCTGACCACGAGAAAGTCAGTTAGTCCTGCCGGGAGTGCCTTTATCAGCACGTTGTGCATGAAGTGTCCTTTTATCTTTTCCTTGTTCGGCTCAAGTGCAAGCACGAACGACGGTATGCCGATAGTAAACATGCTTATCAGAGAAACCTGTGATGGTTCAAGCGGATAGTTGAGCATAAGTATCATCGAGAATATTGCTAAGAGCATTGAAAAAATATTCTTTACAAGATATAGAGTTGCAGACCTTTGTATATTGTTTACAACTCTTCTTCCCTCTGCCACAACAGAAGGCATCCTGGAAAAATCCGAGTCCAAAAGGACGAGCTGAGCCACCTGACAGGCCGCCTCACTTCCTGACGCCATGGCGATACTGCAATCGGCATCCTTAAGCGCCAAAACATCATTCACACCGTCCCCCGTCATTGCAACGGTTCTTCCGGCTTCTTTCAATGCCTTGACAAACATTCTTTTTTGAACAGGTGTAACACGCCCGAAGACAGTATATTCTTTTACAGCCGAATTGATATCCGCCTGCCCTTCAAGCGTCGAGGCATCGATGTACTTTTCGGCATTGTTTATCCCCGCTTTCTTCGCTATCTCTGAGACAGTACCCGGATTGTCTCCGGATATGACTTTTATGTCCACACCGTTCTCCGCAAAATATGAGAAGGTCTCTACAGCTCCCTTCCTTATCGCGTTTGAGAGATAGATGAATGCTATGGGTTCAACCCTCTCATTTATCGCACCGCCGTCCAGTGTTCCTTTGTATCTTCCGAATACGAGGACCCTGTAGCCGTTCTTTGTATACTGCTCAATGATATTTGAATAGAGCGACACGAAGTTTCCAAGCACAAACTCAGGTGCTCCCAAAACGAGTTTTTCATCCGCAAATTCAACCGCAGAGTACTTGTATGCGGACGAGAAGGATATGACTTTTTTTGCTTTTCTTCCGGTGTCATTTGTAAAGTATCTGCCGAGCGCCTCCATGGTCGCATTGTCGACAGTCATATTTGTCACAAAATCACAGATTTTGTCATTTACAAACTGCTCGCCATCCCTGACCGGCACAAATCCCGAAACTTCCATCTCGGGAACCGTTATCGTTCCGGTCTTGTCAACACAGAGCACATCTACTCTCGCAAGAGTCTCTATGCATTTCATGTCATGCAAAAGAACCTTCTG
Organism: Lachnospiraceae bacterium; assembly: GCA_024695665.1. Taxonomy (GTDB): domain Bacteria; phylum Bacillota; class Clostridia; order Lachnospirales; family Lachnospiraceae; genus JAILHT01. The sequence continues at coordinate 3,644 of JAILHT010000156.1, read as the reverse complement.
TTTTGCCAGTCTCATCGCGCTCACGGCGAGAGCTACCGACGCCAGAAGATACAGTCCTTCCGGGATCATTCCTATGACAGCTGCAACCATACTTGATACGCTTGTTCCAAAATCCGCCTCCGCCAATACAAACTGCTGAATAAACAGTGTGAGTCCTATCGGTATTATGAGAATGCCGGCCGCCATTACGAGTCTGTTTAGTGATCTTATCATCTCGGACTGCTCGCCATTCTTCGTCTTTGTCGCCTGCAGGGTGAGCCTCGATATATAGGAGTCCTCGCCGACTTTTTCGAGCTGTGCCCTGCAATTTCCGGACACAACAAAACTGCCGGACAGCAATCTGTCCCGCACTTTCTTTTGAACTTCATCCGATTCTCCGGTTATCATAGCCTCATTTACGGCTACCTCGCCGGATAGAATGACTGCGTCTGCGGGTATCTGATTTCCTGCCGAAAACACTGCTATGTCATCGAGTACCAGATGCTCCGCTTTTATTGTTTTTTCCTCTCCGTCCCTTATAACCGTGCAGGAAGGAGCATTCAAAATATTGAGATCGTCGAGAACCTTTTTGGCCTGAATCTCCTGGGCTATACCTATACAGGTATTCGCTATTATAACCGGCAAAAAGGTAAGATCCCTGAACGAGCCTGCCGCTATGAGAAGTATTCCAAGCACCAAAAAGATAAGGTTGAAATATGTGCATACGTTTGAACGGATTATCTCCTTCACGGTACTCGTGGACGAATCTACTTTTTTGTTTACGGCATGCGCTCTTACATGCTCTACTACCTGATCTTTGGTAAGACCGATTTGGGGATCCGGATAAAAACGCCTAACCTTCCCCTCACAGGTCTCGCCCGACTCATTTCTCCCAGTGTCCATTATATTACCCGCTTTACCTGAACATCTTTTACGCTGTCACTTTTATTTAAAAATGTCAAAAGATCTGCCTTAAGATTCTCAAAATCCGATAATCCAAGGTCGTAGAGTTCTCTCTCGGTCGCCGGATCTTTCGTGAAACTGCTCATCTTCGGAGGGTTTGAAGGTGCAAACACAAATGCCTTTCCCTCGCTCTCATATTTTTTGAGCTGTCTCATCGCCTTCTGATACATAACATGTCTGTTGTCTATGGCATCGACGAGATTCGGAAAATCTTTTAAAACCTGATGGTAAATATGTTTCGCCCCCTCAGGTTTCTTCACAAATCCTCTCGGTTTGCTTGTTATGACTACAATTCTGTCGCATCCCCTGTCAAACGCCCTTTTTGCAGGAATTGCGTCAGACACGCCTCCGTCATAATAGTATTTTCCCTTGTATTTTACGGGTTTGCAATATACCGGAAGCGCACAGCTCGCCATTATCGCGGTGTAATCATCAGGCTTTAGATCCGACTTGTTGAAATATACCGGCTTTCCGTCAGCCCTTCTGGTTGCTACGATCTCGTACTCCGCAGGATTGTTTTTTAGAGCCTCAAAATCCAAAGGATCGAGTCCGTCGGAGTTTGAGAGTGTCCCGTATATGTACTGGAGTCCGAAGACCTGTCCGTCCTCGAAAAAATTTTTGATACTCAAATACTTCGGGTCATCCGTGTAATCAGTATAAAATCTCAAGTTTCTGTCCCGCTGTCCGGCGAGATAGGATGCCGTGTTTGCAGAACCTGCAGACACACCTATAACGTAGTCAAAGTTGATGCCGCAATCGATGAATTTGTCCAAAACACCGGCGCTGTATGCGCATTTCATTCCACCGCCTTCAACTACCAAGCCTATTTTCTCCATTTTTTTCTCCTCATTATATCTGGTGTCTTACCACCTTGTACTCGTCATCATCCTGAAAATACGGACAATGGCTGTAATTTGTCGTCATATATCTGGCCATCTCGTCCTCGTCGAGATTCACCGCGCAGTAATACTCGTCAAATTCCTCGTCGTACTCGCTGTTTGCACAGCGTTCACAATCCATTATCATGAGCGATTCCTCTTTCTTCTTGCTCTGCCATCGCCGCCGTCAAGCTCCGGCAACGAGATATAATATATCATATTGTGATCTGTGTCGGTTCTTATAAGAAGTTCCGGCACGCTCTGAACAAATTTTTGGAAGGTGGAGTATCCGTACTCCTTGACCTTGAATCCCGGGAACTGTCTGTGGATATACTGCCCAAGCTGAGCGAGCTCTATTCCATTGTTTCCGGCGGATTTCACCTTTATTTTTATGCGTTCCACAACCTCTTTTTTCTGAGTTCTCGCATCCTTCATGGACACGTAGAGATTGTTGTCCTTCCTGTCGAGATTGAAAGCATCCATCTCATCGATGAATCTGGAGAGTGAGCTGTAGCCGTATGATCTGACGTCGAAATCGGAGTACTTTTTTACAAGATAATTTCCGACCTCGCCCATCGCCGTGGTTCTCTCATTGTTCTCATTCTCTGTGATGAGTTCTATTATCGCCTCTACAATCTTCTTCTGTGGGATTGTCTCCTTCGTCTTCTCCTCATCATTCTCAAGCAGAATCTCAAGGTTTGTAAAAACCGAGCATGCCGCCTTAAAAGATCTTGGAGTCTTGCTCTCTCCCATTCCGATCACATACATTCCTGTCTCCCTGAGGCGGCTTGCAAGCTTTGTGAAATCCCCATCTGAGGACACAAGACAGAAACCGTCAACATTTCCGGTATAGAGAATGTCCATCGCATCTATTATGAGAGCCGAGTCGGTCGCATTTTTTCCGACTGTGTTCGAGAACTGCTGTATCGGTGTTATCGAGTTCTCAAGGAGCTCTCCTCTCCATTTTGAAGCCTGGTTTTTTGTCCAGTCTCCATATATTCTCTTGTAGGTGATGACACCGTATTTTGTCATCTCATTCAATATCGCATTGATATATTTTGCGGATATATTATCGGAATCGATAAGCACCGCAAATCGTTTTTCCAATTCACTCATATATTTTTCCTGTTTTCTGATCTGCTCATCTCTGTTATACTAGTCGTGTTCGTTTTTTAACAATTAACAGGAGAATAACAAATGTCAGATTTACCTTTCAACAAAATAATCGGAGGCGGACTTCCGAAGTTCTTAAATGAAAATATGATAAAAGTGATGGCCGTGATCTTTATGATAATGGATCACATTGCGGTTTTTTTGGTTCCTACCATCGCCGCAAATTCCGATGCCGCATTTTTTGCGTCATCCGCCAACGTACTTTCTCTCATAAATATCCTGAGGGGATTCGGCAGACTTGCCTTTCCTCTCTTTGCATTTTTCATAGTGGAGGGAATCACCCACACGCGCGACATAAAAAAGTATGCCCTAAGAATTCTTATTCTTGCAGTCATTTCCGAAGTGCCTTTTGATATGGCATATTTCGGAACACCGTTAAACTTCGAGAAACAAAACGTGCTTATCACACTGTTCTTAGGTCTTTGCGCAATCGCCGGAGTGGACTCGGTTCTTAAGCTTTTTGAAAATGATCTCACAAAGAGAATAATGCTATCACTCTCGATAATTCTGTTCGCATGTGTGGCCGCATATTTCTTAAAGTGTGACTACAGCTATGCCGGCATTCTCGCCATGATAGCTCTTTACTTCTTCCGTCAGGACCATGTAAAAAGCATATTCGCATGCTGCATCATTCTCATATGCGGATATTCA
>JAILHT010000041.1 GCA_024695665.1 Lachnospiraceae bacterium | reverse complement strand
TACCGGTGATACAGACCTTGACGCAAAATTCGTTGCAGAGGCAAAGGCTGCCGGATTTGAGAACCTGAAGGGACACAGAACTGTCGGAGGCATGAGAGCTTCCATCTACAATGCAATGCCAATCGAAGGTGTTGAGAAACTGGTAGAGTTCATGAAGAAATTCGAAGCAGAGAATCTTAAATAAAAAGTAAAGAGGTGGGACAAATGATTTCGTATGCTACATTAAATCCTATAGCCGCTTGCGGATTGGATTTGTTTGACAAAAAATATAAAAAGACAGACGACATAAACGACGCTGACGTATGTCTTGTAAGAAGCGCATCAATGCATGAGATGGAGCTTCCGGACAAGCTTGTTGCGGTTGCCAGAGCCGGAGCAGGTGTAAATAACATTCCTCTTGAGGATTGTGCAAAGAAAGGTATAGTTGTATTCAATACTCCCGGAGCAAACGCAAACGGTGTAAAGGAGCTTGTTATAGCAGGAATGCTTCTAGCCGCAAGAGATGTTATCGGAGGCATAAACTGGTGTCTTGACAATGCATCAGACGAGAACATTGGAAAGACAGCAGAGAAGGCAAAGAAAAATTTTGCCGGAACTGAGATAGCCGGAAAGAAGCTCGGAGTAATTGGACTTGGAGCAATAGGTGTAAAGGTTGCAAATGCAGCCGTAGATCTTGGAATGGATGTTTACGGATATGATCCTTATGTTTCTGTACAGGCTGCCTGGAATCTTTCACAGTCAGTAAAGCATATAGCAAATGTTGAGGATATCTACAAGACCTGTGATTATATAACAATACATGTTCCTCTTATGGATTCTACAAAGGGAATGATCGACAAGGCTGCTATCGATATGATGAAGTCAACCGCTGTTGTTTTAAACTTTGCAAGAGATCTTCTCGTTGATGAGAAGGCTATGGTTCAGGCTCTTAGTGATGAGACAATCGCCAAGTATGTAACTGATTTTGCAAATTCTACAACAGTAGGTAAGAAGAATGTCATTCTTACACCACACCTCGGTGCATCGACGGAAGAATCCGAAGACAACTGCGCTATAATGGCTGTCAAGGAAGTTCGCGAGTATATGGAAAACGGAAATATAAAGAATTCCGTGAACTATCCTGCATGCGATATGGGGGTTTGTGACAAGGCTGCAAGAGTTACGATACTCCATGAGAATGTCAAAGGTATGATCAATATTTTCTCATCGGTATTTGCCGATGCGGGAATAAATATCGAGGACATGACAAGTAAGTCAAAGGGCGACAATGCCTATACAATGTTCGATCTTGATGCCACCGTTACCGATGAAGTGGTTGCAAAGATTGAGGGACATGAGAAAGTATACAAAGTCAGAATCGTAAAATAGAATCTTATAAATTTATTAAATTAAGAGTTCCGCTTGCGGGACTCTTTTTTTGACTATATAATAAGTCAGTGTGTGCTAACTAACACAAATCGGAGGTTATTACATGAGTGGAGAAGATATAAACGTATCTATAATAGGACAGTGGTTAAGTGAACTTGGACCTAAAGCCTTTGACTTTTTGCTTCAGGTTGTGATTGCGGTTGTTATATATTTTATAGGCGGCAGAATAATAAATTTCATAAGAAAACTCACAAGGAAAGCGCTTGAGAGGAGACAGGCTGAGGAGGGCTTAAAACAGTTTATAGACGGTTTTGTAAAAATCGGTCTCTACGCGATTTTGATAGTTGTGATACTCACACTCTTCGGTGTCACCACAGCTTCTGTTGTAGCAGTGGTAGGTTCTGCCGGATTGACATTAGGTCTCGCCTTGCAGGGCAGTCTTTCCAATTTTGCGGGTGGAGTTTTGATACTCTTGCTCAAACCTTTTGTTGTGGGAGATTATATCGTAGAACACACGAACAACCTCGAGGGAACAGTAAAGAGCATATCGGTTTTTTATACAACTCTTGCTACTGCAGACCATAAGACGGTTGTGATTCCAAACGGAACCCTCTCAAACGGAAGCATTACGAATGTTATGACATCCGGAAAGAGAAGATGTGATTTTGATATTTCTATTGCATATTCGGCGGATATAAAGAAGGCAAAGGCGGTTTTGCTTGAGGTGGCACAGCGGGATGAGGCAGTACTTCAAGATGAGGAGACGGTTGCATTTGTAAAAGAACTGGGTGATTCTTCGGTAAATATGCAGCTTCGTGTGTGGGTAAAGTCGGAAGACTATTGGCCGGTGGTCTTCAGAATGCTTGAAAAAATGAAATATGCGTTCGATGAGGCAGGTATAGAGATACCTTTCCCACAGATGGACGTGAAAATAAAAGAGAATAAATAATAATAAACAGGCAAAGAGAATATAAGGGGTAAAAATGACAGAGTTAAAAGATTTACAGAAACTTAAAGCGTATGAGGTCGTATCACATGAGACATTAAACGATATCGATTCAATCGGATACGTCTTGAAACACAAGAAGACCGGCGCCAAAGTGGCCGTTGTGTCAAACAATGACGAGAACAAAACATTTTATATCGGATTCAAGACAACACCGGAGAATGACACCGGTGTAGCCCATATCACGGAACATACCGTGCTTTGTGGTTCAGACAAATTCCCGGTAAAGGATCCTTTTGTTGAACTCGTAAAGGGGTCTCTCAACACCTTTTTGAATGCGATGACTTATCCGGATAAGACACTTTATCCTGTGGCAAGTTGCAATGACAAGGATTTTAAAAACCTCATGGATGTGTATCTTGATGCGGTTTTTCATCCGAATATCTACAAATACAGACAGATATTTGAACAGGAAGGCTGGCATTATGAGATGGAGAGTGCCGATTCGGATATAACAGTAAACGGTGTTGTATATAATGAGATGAAGGGCGCTTATTCATCGGTGGATTCTATTCTTGAGAGAGAGATCTACAGATCGCTCTTCCCGGACAATACATACAGCAGAGACTCGGGTGGTGACCCGGAGGCTATTGGATCATTGACATATGAGTACTATCTGGATTTCCACAGAAGATATTATCATCCTTCAAACAGCTATATCTACCTCTACGGAGATATGGATGCAGCAAAGCAACTCGAGTGGATTGATGAGGAATATCTGAGCGGATTCGATTATCTTAAAGTCAATTCCGATATAAAAAAACAGAGTGCCTTTGACAAGATGAATGAGGTCTTCGTAAAATATCCGGTTTCAAGTGAAGAACCGTTAGAGAACAATACATTTCTCTCTTACAATATGGTCATAGCTGACGTTTTGGACAGAGAACTTTACAATGCGTTTGAGCTTCTTGAGTATGTGCTTCTCGACAGACCGGGAGCACCTTTGAAGGAAGCACTTTTGAAGGGCGGAATCGGACGTGATGTGTACGGCTCATACGACAACGGTGTGCTTCAGCCTGTATTTGAGATTGTTGCAAAAAATGCAAACAAAGAAGATGCTGACAAGTTCCTTGAAATCATAAATTCAGTATTTAAAGAGCAGGCAGAGGGCGGGCTCGATCACGAGGCACTTCTCGCAACCGTCACGGCCTCAGAATTCAGATACAGAGAGGCGGACTTCGGAGCATTTCCGAAGGGGCTTATATACGGAATACAGCTTCTCGACAGCTGGCTTTACGATGACGGAACAGTCTTTGACCACGTCAAGGAAGGAGAGATTTATGCTCTCTTAAGAGAGAAGATTGATACCGGATATTTTGAAGAACTTATAAAGAAGTATCTTCTCAACAATACACATTCATCACTCATAATCATGGAACCTGACAGAGAGATGAATGACCGAAGAGAGGCCGCATTAAAAGATAAACTTAAAGATTTAAAAGCTTCTCTCTCGGAGGATGAGATAGAGGAGATTGTAAAGCATACGGCATTTTTAAAGAAATACCAGGAGGAGCCATCCCCTGAGGAGGATTTAAAAAAGATTCCTATGCTTAAAAGAGAAGATTTGAAGAAGGAGATCAATCCTTTAAACAATGATGAGCGAAGAGTCGATGACAGCCTTGTTCTTTATCATGATGAGGCTACAAACGGAATTGTTTATATCAATTACATTTTCGATACGCGATTTGTTACAGAGGAAGATCTGCCTTATGTCGGAATACTCAAAAACTGTCTCAGATATATGGACACCGAGAAGCATTCCTACAATGAACTCACAACCGAGATAAACAAGAATCTCGGTGGAATCGGAGTTCACTTAAACGCATATTCCAATGCGAATGACAGAAAAATCTGTAGGATGAAGATGTCTGTTCGTGCAAAGGCGCTTAAGAGTCAGATAAACGAGGTTGAGCCACTTGTTTCCGAGATTATATTTAAAACAAAACTCGATGATGAGAATAGGCTTAAAGATATTCTTTCAGAGGTAAAGTCAAAGCTTCAGACCACATTGTCCTCATACGGCAATTCTGTTGCGGCAACCAGAGCAATGTCATATTTTTCGAAAGGATCGAAGTTCTCCGATGCGACGAATGGAATAGCTTTTTATCGAGTTGTTTCCGACTATGAGAAGAACTTTGATGCGAAGAAGAGGGAACTTATAGACAAACTTAAGGAACTATCCGAGAAAATATTTGTAAAAAACAAATTTATGATAAGTATCACATGCGACAGTGAAGGCTATGATATGGCGCTTCCGGGAATAGAGACGTTTATAGGAAAACTTAAGATGAGAGAAGATCTTCCGGACAGTGTTTTCACTTTTGAGAAAAAGAACGAAGGCTTTATGGACGCCTCACAGATTCAGTATGTCGCACGTGCCGGAAACTTCAAAAATGCCGGTCTTATGTACAACGGAGCAATGAAAGTCTTAAAGGTTATCTTAGGCTATGATTATCTTTGGACAAATATAAGAGTAAAGGGCGGAGCTTACGGATGTGGAGGCGGCCTTCACAGAAGCGGTAACGGATATCTTTCATCTTACAGAGATCCAAATCTCAAAGAGACGAATGAGATATATGACAATCTGCCGGCATACCTTGAGAACTTCAACGCGGATGAGAGAGATATGACAAAATTTGTCATAGGAACGATGAGCGATCTGGACGTACCGCTCACACCTTTCGCAAAAGGCCAGAGATCACTTCAGGCATATCTTACTGATGTGACCGAGGAGACATTGGAAAAAGAGAGAAAAGAAGTGCTTGAGGCTTCCGTGGAGGACATAAGAAAACTTGCACCGGCCATGAAGGCTGTGCTCGATGAGCAGTGTATCTGTGTAATCGGAAACGAGTCGAAACTTAAAGAGAACAAAGACATGTTTAAGAACTTGGAAAGCCTGCTCTAATTCAAAAATCGAAAAATACAGGAGACAGAATGGATTTAAATATCAATTTGGACGAACTTAACAACAGTAAAAAATACAAATCCGGATTTGTTACGATAATAGGAAGACCAAACGTCGGCAAGTCCACGCTTATGAACAGTCTGATAGGGCAGAAGATCGCGATAACATCAAACAAGCCTCAGACAACAAGAAACAGGATACAGACTGTCTATACGGATACCGATAGGGGACAGATTGTGTTTCTAGATACCCCGGGAATTCACAAGGCAAAAAATAAACTCGGAGAGTATATGGTAAATGTTGCTGAGTCAGCCATAAATGATGTGGATGTGATCCTGTGGCTCGTGGAGCCGGAGAATTATATCGGCGCAGGCGAGCAGCATATTGTAGAGCTCTTAAAAAAGAGCAACACGCCTGTAATCCTGCTTATAAACAAAATTGATACCATAGAGAAGACAAAGATTATAGAGAACATAGATACCTACAGAAAAGTGTACGATTTCGACGAGATTATCCCTATATCCGCAAAGAAAAGGACAGGGCTTGATGATCTTATCGACACGATTTTCAAATATCTTCCTTTCGGTCCGATGTTCTACGATGAGGATACTTTGACAGATCAGCCGGAGAGGCAGATTGTCGCAGAAATAATAAGGGAGAAGTCTCTTCATGCGCTCTCGGATGAGATTCCTCACGGAATAGCTGTCACGATAGAGAGCATGAAAGCAAGAAAAGACTCAAAGAACAAAATAGTGGACATAGAGGCCACCATAATCTGCGAGAAGAACAGCCACAAAGGCATAATAATCGGAAAGCAGGGGCAAATGTTAAAGAAGATCGGAACAAATGCCCGATATGAGATAGAAAAACTTCTTGACTCAAAGGTGAATCTCAACCTCTGGGTCAAGGTGAAAAAAGATTGGAGAGACTCCGACATTCTGATGAAGAATTTCGGATACCGTGAGGAGGATATCTAAAATTGAGGGATAACCTTGTGGTTCATGGAATTATCCTTTTCCAGAGTGCTGTCGGAGAGAACGACAAGCGATTTGTTATTCTGACCAGGGAAAGAGGAAAAATAACCGTATTTGCCAGAGGTGCGAGAAGACCGGGAAATCAGGCTATGGCGCTTGGCCCGTTTGCCGTGGGAGAGTTTGAGGTCTACGAGGGCAGAGAGGCTTACAATCTGGTGAAAAGTGCAATAAAAAACTATTTCAGGGAACTGGCAAGTGATCCCGGGAAAGCATATTACGGTTTTTATTTCCTGGAATTTGCAGCTTACTATGCTGTTGAGAACGCAGATGAGACGGAGCTTATCAATCTTTTGTATGTGACTCTAAGGGCGATAGAGAGAGACAGGATGGATATAAATCTCATAAGAAGAATATTTGAGCTGAAAGTGCTTGCTATTGAGGGGGAATACCCCAATGTCTTTGAGTGTGCATCCTGCGGATCAAAAGACAATCTCAATGCATTTTCATTTAAGAGACGTGGCCTGGTTTGCGACAAATGCAGATCCGATGATGATATGACGGACGTGTCAGGCTCCTGCATATACACAATGCATTATGTGATAACAGCGGATACGGCACAGATATATGCTTTTTCCATTACGGACGAGGTGAAAAAACAGTTCATGTATATAGTAGCAAAATATCTGAATATGTATGTCACACATGACTTTAAATCCCTTGAAGTGCTTGAAAGCATAGGGTTAAAATAGTATAATGACAAAGTTAGTCAAGGGAGGATTATAAATGAAAAAGCTAAAAGGAACTGTATCGCTTACAGTCGTTCTTGCAATATGTATTATGCTCTTTATGACCGGGTGTCGAGGCAAAAACCTTGATGTCTCAAGAAGTACTGTATATGTTGCAAAAGATGCATCGGTAGTGAGCGTGGATATTGAAGACTTCGCCGAAGATTACTATTCGGAGGAAGAACTTAATGATTATATAAGCGGAATAATAGATTCGTATACTGAAAACTACGGAGACACCGTAAAACTCGACAGTATAAAAGTTGAGGACTCCGTGGCAACGGTTAAGATATCGTACGATACTGTAAATGATTATGTAAAGCTAAACGGACTCAGTCTTTTTTCCGGAACCGTATCCGAAGCAAAGGCGGACGGATATTCGTTTGATGGTTCATTTTATGATGTGTCTGATATGAGTACGGTTACATACTCTCCTGACAGTGAGGACTATGTGGTCGTAGCAAAATGTGTTGGAGATATACTTGTCGACGGCACCATAAAATATGTTTCGGTTGTTGACGAGGGACAGCTTGTTGTCTCTGACAAGAAGGACTCTGCCGGATATGACGGGGAGAATCTTCTCGAAAAAACATTTATTGTCATATATAACAGATAGGTTAGGAGTATAGCAATGGAAAAATCAATGGAAAAAATTGTTGCTTTGGCAAAGGCAAGAGGATTTGTGTATCCGGGATCAGAGGTATACGGAGGACTTGCAAATTCATGGGATTACGGAAATCTCGGTGTTGAGCTCAAGAACAATGTAAAGAAAGCATGGTGGCAGAAGTTTGTGCAGGAGAGCCCGTACAATGTTGGAATCGATTCAGCCATCATTATGAATCCACAGACATGGGTTGCATCGGGACATCTCGGCGGTTTCTCTGATCCTCTTATGGATTGTAAAGAGTGCCATGAGAGATTCAGAGCCGACAAGATTATAGAAGATTTTGCCGAGGAAAAAGGCATTGAGCTCAAATCATCGGTCGACGGATGGACAAACGAGGAGATGGTTGAGTTTATCAATTCAAACAATGTTCCTTGTCCTTCATGCGGAAAGCACAATTTTACCGATATAAGACAGTTTAACCTTATGTTCAAGACATTTATGGGTGTAACCGAGGACGCGAAGAGTGCGGTTTATCTTAGACCTGAGACTGCACAGGGCATCTTTGTAAATTTTAAAAATGTACAGAGAACCTCAAGAAAGAAGATTCCTTTCGGAATCGGACAGATTGGAAAATCTTTCAGGAATGAGATCACACCGGGAAACTTCATATTTAGAACCAGAGAGTTTGAACAGATGGAGCTCGAGTTCTTCTGCGAACCGGGAACAGACCTTGAGTGGTTTGAGTACTGGAGAAGCTTCTGTAAGAACTGGTTGCTCTCGCTCGGAATCAAGGAGGAGGATATGAGACTCAGAGATCATGATCCTGCAGAACTTGCATTCTATTCAAAGGGAACAACCGATATTGAATTCCTCTTCCCATTCGGATGGGGAGAACTCTGGGGTATTGCAGATCGTACAGATTATGATCTCGGAAGACATGCTGAGGTCTCAGGACAGGATCTTACATATTTTGATGACACAAAGAATGAGAAGTACCTTCCATATGTCATCGAGCCATCACTCGGAGCAGACCGTGTCACGCTCGCATTCCTCTGCGAGGCTTATGATGAGGAGAACATCGGAACCGAAGAAAAACCTGATATGAGAACTGTCCTTCATTTCCATCCGGCAATCGCACCTGTAAAGATAGGTGTTTTGCCACTTTCAAAGAAACTCAACGAGGGAGCAGAGAAGGTTTTTGCAAAACTTTCCAAGAAATACAACTGCGAGTTTGACGACAGAGGAAATATCGGAAAGAGATACAGAAGACAGGATGAGATCGGAACACCATTCTGCATTACTTACGATTTTGATTCTGAGACTGACAATGCCGTTACGGTAAGAGACAGAGATACAATGGATCAGGTGAGAATTCCTATTGAGGAGCTTGACAAGTACTTTGAGGAAAAATTCTCATTTTAAAAAATGTAATAACCGCTAAAAATGCGAAAAAAAGAAGTTGCTTTAAGCAGCTTCTTTTTTTGCAAAAGAACAATCGTAAAAGTAAAGATGAATATGATATAAAAACTTCGTTATAATTTTGTCAAAACTTATTGTTTTTTGCCAGATTTATGATACTATTGTTTATGTGCGTGTAATTTGTCACACGAGCATATATAAGGTTGCTACGCAAAATAGGGTTGCGTATGTATATGGGGCGGATTTGGGTCCGCCAAGATGAAAAATAGGAGGAAACAAAAATGGCAAACAAATGGGTATACATGTTTAGCGAAGGCGACATGACCATGCGTAATCTCCTTGGAGGAAAAGGTGCAAACCTTGCTGAGATGACAACAATCGGTCTTCCGGTACCTCAGGGATTCACAATCACAACAGAAGCTTGTACACAGTATTATGAGGACGGACGTAAGATCAACTCTGAGATTATGGCTCAGGTTAAGGATGCAGTTGTAAAGATGTCTGAAATCAACGGAAAGAAATTCGGAGATTTGAACAATCCTCTTTTGGTTTCTGTTAGATCAGGTGCCAGAGCTTCTATGCCGGGTATGATGGATACCATCCTCAACCTTGGACTTAACGATGATGTTGTTGAGGCTATGATAGCAGGAAACCCGGATCCGGCATTCAAGCGTTTCGTATATGATTCATATAGACGTTTCATCCAGATGTTCTCTGACGTAGTTATGGAAGTTGGAAAGAAGTACTTCGAAGAGCTCATCGATGAAATGAAGGCTGCAAAGGGCGTTAAGTTCGATGTAGACCTTACAGCAGATGATTTGAAGACACTTGCAGAGCAGTTCAAGGCTGAGTACAAGAAACAGCTCGGCGAGGATTTCCCTTCAGATCCTAACAAGCAGTTAGAGCTTGCTATAGAGGCAGTTTTCCGTTCATGGGACAACCCTCGTGCAAACGTATATCGTCGTGACAACGACATCCCTTACTCTTGGGGAACAGCAGTAAACGTAATGCCTATGGTATTCGGTAACTTGAACAACGATTCAGGTACAGGTGTTGCATTTACTCGTGATCCTGCTACAGGTGAGAACAAGCTCATGGGTGAGTTCCTTATCAATGCACAGGGTGAGGACGTTGTTGCCGGTGTTCGTACACCAATGCCTATCGCACAGATGGAAGAGAAATTCCCTGAAGCATATGCAGAGTTCATCAAGGTTTGTGATACTCTTGAGAATCACTACCATGATATGCAGGATATGGAGTTTACCGTTGAGAACAGAAAGCTTTTCATGCTTCAGTGTCGTAACGGCAAGAGAACAGCTCCTGCAGCACTTAAGATCGCATGTGACCTTGTAGATGAGGGACACAAGACCCCTGAAGAAGCAGTAGCAATGATCGATCCTCGTAACCTTGATACACTTCTTCACCCACAGTTCGATGCTGCTTCTTTAAAGGCTGCAACACCACTTGGAAAAGGACTTGGAGCTTCTCCTGGAGCTGCTTGCGGTAAGGTTGTATTTACAGCAGATGACGCAGAGTCATGGGCTGCTAGAGGAGAGAAGGTCGTACTTGTACGTCTTGAGACTTCTCCGGAAGATATCACAGGAATGAAGGCTGCTCAGGGTATCCTTACAGTTCGTGGTGGTATGACATCACACGCTGCCGTTGTTGCTCGTGGAATGGGAACATGTTGTGTATCCGGATGCGGAGATATCAACATGGACGAAGAGAACAAGAAGTTCACACTCGCAGGAACCACATTTACAGAGGGTTCTGAGATTTCTATAGACGGAACTACAGGAAACATCTATGCAGGACTTATCCCTACAGTAGATGCAAAGATCGCAGGAGAGTTCGGACGTGTTATGGCATGGGCTGACGAGTTCAGAAGACTTAAGGTTCGTACAAACGCTGATACTCCGGCAGACGCTAAGAAAGCTAGAGAGCTTGGAGCAGAAGGTATCGGACTTTGCCGTACAGAGCATATGTTCTTCGAGCCTGAAAGAATTGCAGCTTTCCGTGAGATGATCTGTTCTGATACAGAGGAAGAGAGAGAAGTTGCTCTCGACAAGATTCTTCCTTATCAGCAGGGAGACTTCAAGGCACTTTATGAAGCACTTGAGGGATGCCCGGTTACAATAAGATTCCTCGATCCACCTCTTCATGAGTTCGTTCCTACTGAGGAAGCTGACATCGAGAAACTTGCAAAGGCTAAGAATAAATCAGTTGACGAGATCAAGGCTATCATTGATTCACTTCATGAGTTCAACCCTATGATGGGACACAGAGGATGCCGTCTCGCTGTTACATATCCTTCAATTGCTAAGATGCAGACAAAGGCTGTTATTCGCGCTGCAATCGAAGTAGCAAAGGCTCATCCGGACTGGAATGTAAAACCTGAGATCATGATTCCGCTTGTATCTGAGGTTAAGGAGCTTAAGTATGTAAAGAAAGTTGTAGTTGAGACAGCTGATGCTGAGATCGCTGCAGCCGGTGTTAAACTTGAGTATGAAGTAGGTACAATGATCGAGATCCCTAGAGCTGCTCTTACAGCTGATGAGATCGCAAAAGAGGCTGATTTCTTCTGCTTCGGTACAAACGATCTTACACAGATGTGCTTCGGATTCTCAAGAGATGATGCTGGTAAGTTCTTAAATGCTTACTATGATACAAAGATCTTTGAGAACGATCCGTTTGCAAAGCTTGACCAGACAGGTGTAGGTAAACTTATGGAGACAGCTATCAAGCTTGGAAAACCGGTTAACCCTAGCCTTCATGTAGGTATCTGTGGAGAGCACGGTGGAGATCCTTCTTCAGTAGAGTTCTGCCACAAGATTGGTCTTGATTATGTATCATGTTCACCTTTCCGTGTTCCGATCGCAAGACTTGCTGCAGCACAGGCAGCTATCGCCGAGTCACGTCAGTAAGCGAGACCAGTTGTTTTTTGGGAACGTTTGAAATTTCGAAAGATTTTATGAGACAATCTTCAAAGATTTATCATAAGAAAAACGGGTTCAGATTTCCCGAAAAGCTTGTAATTAAGCTATTTCTAGTATAGGGTGTCTACTTTAGACACCCTAT
>JAILHT010000124.1 GCA_024695665.1 Lachnospiraceae bacterium | reverse complement strand
AAGGAACAAATAACTCTTATTCCCGCAACATCATTTAAGTTTTCCTCAATATTTTGTGGAGTGAACTCGAGATTTAATCTGTTGAGTTTCTCATAAATGCTTATAGGTTTCTTCAACCTGCTTTTGATCGACTCAAAGGGGTTGTGATCAGAGTGAAGGGACAGCTCTGTATTTAACACATCAAGCTTTGTTTTCACCTCAAGCATAGCGCACTCGTAATGGACCATGAGTCTGGAAAAAGCCTCTAAGTTTCCATTTTTTTCAAGCATGCTCTCAACGTCTTTTATGTTGGCAAAATTGTGAATTTCCATTTTTTTTCCTCCGTCCCTCCATTATACACAAAAAAAGTGTGCTTGAATATTCTTTCAAACACACTTTTACTCAATATCGCCTCTTTGCTCCATGTAATCATCTTCATCCACAGAGAAATAAACTATCTGGTCTCCACTTGTCTGGCTCATTCCAAGCGATGTTGCTTTTGATTTGAGCTCCGCATAATTCATGGCGCATACATAGCTTCTCTCCTTTGCGTCATTGTCCTCTTTGATTCTGGCAAGTTCCGACTGCATGGAAGCTACATTCTCGGATCTCCTCGTCACCTCGTAGTTCAAATAGACTACTGACAGGCTTGAAAGACAAAGAAGCAACACACAAAAGATCATAAATATGAGCGCTCTTCTTTTTTGAGCCATCTCCTTGTGATGTTCCTCGACCATCTTTTTATGGCGTCTCTCCGCGACGCGTTTTTGAACAAAGTAGTTGTCAACCCGGTCCGCAACCAGTTTGGCAGCCATATCAGAAGCATCCATAAACCAACCTACCTGTTAACCTTAAGTATTTTCTCGATCAAATCATGTTCCCCTGTGAGGACAACCCTCAAAATATCGTTCTCTCTCTCTTCATATGAAAAACCTACCTTGTCCTTGTATTTAAACACGCTCTCCCTAATCTTCTCTCTTCGACTCGTTTTCTTCTCTTCCGATGGTTCAAAATAATCAAGTATCACGCACTCGGAAACCAATCTTTCATCAGAGAATTCTTTCGAGTCCTCGGAATAATCCTTTGACAGAAACTCCTGAATACGATTTCCCGAAACTTTGGACAAATCTTCTCTTCCGTCTGTCTCTTGGAACAGGTGGCGAACATCGTCCTCAGTGAATCTCCACTGTACTCCGACTTTTACACCATGCAGTTCTCCGTCCTTCAAATAATTTCTGATGGTTCTGCTGGTAAGCCCCGTAACTCTCGCGACGTCAGCTACAGTGTAGAACTTTTCATCAAGCAACGATGTTCCCTCCTCTCCCGTTAATATTTTCGTCCTCAGACCTGCTTCATTTCCCGTTCCCACAGGCTTTGGACCCTCTCAACCATACTATTATTTTACTTCATCTTATTTCATATGTAAACATATTTTTTCTTTTTTATTCATATTTCTTTCACATTTTGCACATATTTTATTTCTTTTTCCCTTATTTTATTCTATATTCTTTTATTTGATTATCTTTTCATTTTTATTATCTTTTTTTCCTTAATTATATTTCGTTTTATATTTTTTTCTTTTTTATTCTATTATTTTGATATTATATCATATATTTTAATTCTTTTTCATTCTTTTTCATATTAAAAAGTATAATATTGTTGCCGGGGATCCGCGGTTCAAAAACGACTCAACGGTGCCCAGAGGAAATTAAAAAGGCGAGACCAAACGGTCACGCCTCAAATGTTATATAACTTCCTTCAACTTCTTTACTCTTGTATATCGACTTGTCCACTTTTTTGTATAACTCTTCGAAATCGTCCGAGTCGTTAACGCTTCTTATGACAGCGCCCGCACTCATACAAACCTCATGTCCGGCAAGTTCCGGTATATTGAGCTTTCTTATCTTTTTAAAAATACGTTCTATAATGTTTTTTCCGTTTTTAAGCGCGTCTATAACTTTTCGCTTTCCGCTTCCATGGTTTAGTATGCCTGTCATAATATCCGTCTCGGCTAGTATGGCAAGTGCCTCTCTCTCCCTTGCAGACTCGACTATATCATCAACATTTTTAAAACCTGCAAGTATACCCTCATTCGGATTGTCCTCGTCTATGAGAAGATATGTGAACTGATAATAATGTATCTCGTCCTTGTCTAAAACTCGGTAACTTGAAACATACTCTTTTCCCGGTTTGGTCTTTTTCTCTCCGGGACCTTCCATACCCTTTGTTACATAGCCGTCGAGCTTTATGATAACCACTGAGCCGTCAAAAGGATCGATTTTGAATATATTATAGTAGTCACGGCTAAGTGCAGCCATTATATTGAGCTGGCCTCTTAAGTATTCCTTGTCCTGAATATGTTTATGGATGGCCTCATCGATATCCTTGAAAGCAAAGATAAAGTAGTCCGCCTCGCCATCAGCTCCGGCGAGCGCAAATGCCATTTGATGGTATGATATCGATTCCGGTGACAATACCTGTTATATCCTTTATTCTTCTATTGAAATCCTCTACAAGACACTTTTGGTCCTCGCTGTAATCCATCGGATTCAACAATACATTTTCTTTTATAAAACGACCGTATACGCATGGTATCCCCCTCCAATAATCCATATAACATATAACTTCAGGATATCATGTTTCCCAGATGGTCGTTTTTCATACCCAAGCATAAGAGGTCGACACATATGTGCCGACCTCTTATATTATCTGATACCTTACTTTATCTTGTGAGTTTTACACTTCTTAGCCGCAACCTTGTAAAGATCATCTATCTGATTGTATATCTGTTTACCTGAAACTCCCTTGGAGTCCTCTCCCCAAATCGATACACACGCGCCGTAGATATTCTTGTATGTTTTGCTCTTGCTCGATGAATCTGAATTCCACTTGAGCAGGTTCCAGTTTTCTTTTGCATCTTCCACCGCATACTCTGCATCTTCATCATTGGTATTTGACAAGCTTGGTGTGTAGTAGAGGTAATAAGAATTATAATTTAAAACTCTGAATCCTTCTTTTTGCAGTGCCGGGAAAGAAGCTCTCACTTTCTTTCTCGCTTTGCTTTCCGACTTGCTCTCAGTGTCACCGTCATAGCTCCAATAGGTAACAATGATATCATGGTCGATGTTCTTTATATTGCTCTTTGTCAAAAGATCGTTCCAGACCATGACTTCAAAGCCTTTTTTCTTTACATACTTGCTAATCTCATTTATGTATTTAGCGTTCTTTTTGGAAGAACCTGACCAAAACTCGTCGCAACCTATGTGAAAATACTTACAACCCTTAAACAGCGTCATATACTCTTTATAGATTGCCTTTGCAAATGACATGGCTTTTTTATTTGATATAAGAAGCTCTCCCTCGTATTCTTTATTGAATATCTTTTTGTTAAGCTTTCCATATTTGTTTTTGTAAAGCTTCTCAAATCCGCCCACATGTCCCGGCATATCAATCTCCGGAATGATAGCGACCTTTTTCTTTTTTGCATAGGAAAGTATTGTTTTTATCTGCTTCTTTGTGAGGAAGGATTTTCCTGTATCCGGATTGTAATACTCATCGGTGCCGTGAAGGTATTTCTTGTTTGCGGTCTGATCAAGATACTCACACTCTATGCCAACGTTTTCATCACCTGTGAAATGAAGTTGCACATATCCTCTCTTGCTTTTTGAAGCAAGCCTTATGTACTTCTTTATCTCCTTTACGCTGTAATATCTGTTGCCAACGTCAAGCGTGATACCGCAGAGCATGTTTTTGTTTGTGCTCTTATGCGCAGTGGCTCCGTACACGCTCTCTCCCGCCCCACCAAGTATGGCAGAAACCATAACAAAAAAAGCCAGACAAAAAGCAGCTATTCTTTTTTTGTTTCTTTTCATAACTCGAATTCCCTTCTTTAAAACTAAATCATTTTTTTAAATACAAAGAAGTACTGGTGAAACTCCTTGTTTGAATCATAAAATCTTGACATGAGTATGGCGTAAGTTTCATCGGAAGGTTTCTTTCCTTCGGCCAATTCTCCTTTCTCATTTTCATTCATTATCCATACGGGTGAGAAAAACTGCGAATGGCTGAACGCTGTCCTCATTGACGGAAAATAATCTCCGCCCTCATCGGCTTCGTACGGTACAAGGAAAAGCGGCTCCGGAAGCATCCCCTCCGCAAGTACAAACAGATGGCTTTTTGCGAATTCAAGATATTCCCACGTTTTCATAGTGCCGTAATGTCTCTCGTCCCACTCCGAAAATGTTGCATATTTCCCTGGTGGTGTACTTCGACTTTATCATTTTTAAGTTCTTACCTCTCCCTCGTTTTTTAATATTCCACGCGATATTATATACTACGCATTTTGAATTAT
>JAILHT010000118.1 GCA_024695665.1 Lachnospiraceae bacterium | reverse complement strand
TAAGGAAGGAAATAAAAATGGATATAAAAATACGGGAATGGAAAATCGAAGATAAATCGGAGCTGGCAGGAAATCTGAATAATATGAATATACTGAACAATCCGCCGACAGCATTGCCCTTATAAATTCCTCTGCATCAGCTTCCGTATAGGGATAGGGCAGTCCATCCCGCAGATTGTTCAGAATATTCATATTATTCAGGTTTTCTGCCAGTTCCGACTTATCTTCGATTTTCCATTCCCGTATTTTTATATCCATTATTATTTCCTTCCTTAATTTTTTTACCGATACATTTGAATAATCAGATTGACTTTTTTCCTTTACCCTAGTATTATCTGGGTAAAAGAAATGGGTTTTTTGTCTGGTAAGCGATCATTCGCCGAGAGAGTTGCTCGTTTCTTTTTTTATGTCTATAACATCATACAAATATAATTTTCCATCGTTCGAATGACGTACAAGCATAGATGCATGAAAAACATTATACCTTTCTAATTCACCTTTATCATCATAAACAGGGAGTGCAAGTCGTGAGTCATATCTGTACCATCCATTTTTTGCATCTCTTTTATGCTTATCCTCGTCTTTGATTTTGTAGTATTCTTCCGCATCGATACCTATCTGCACAAAATCCTTCGCATTTTTAATCCGTTCAATCAACGCGATAGTCTCAACATGATATGTTCCCGGGAACATATCAACAAGCGCAAGCCTTTTCACTTCGTATCCTCTGTACAGAAATGCTTCGAGATCCCTTGCCAGGCTTGTCGGTTTGCATGAAATATATATCATCTTGTCGACATTGTATTTCAAAATCTTTGTAAGTGCCTTTGGATGTATTCCGTCTCTCGGTGGATCAAGTACAATAAAATCCGGTTTCTCGGATATTGTGTCTATAACCTTAAGAACATCTCCTGCGATAAACTCACAGTTGGAAAGATTGTTTAATGACGCATTTACTTTGGCCGCCTCGACTGCTTCCTCTACAATCTCCACTCCGACAACTTTTTTTGCTACCGAAGCCATCATCTGGGCTATTGTTCCGGTTCCGCTGTAGAGATCAAATACTGTTGCATCTTTACTGCTATCTGCTATAAAATCTCTTGCAGTCTCATATAAAACCTCCGCTCCAAGCGAATTTGTCTGGAAGAAAGAAAACGGAGATATCTTAAATTTTAGATTCAATATCTCTTCATAAAAATAATCTCTTCCATAAAGAATATCGGTTCCCTGATCAGTGACAATATCGGCGAGCGAATCATTTTTTGTATGGAGTACACCGGAGAGTTTTCCTTTTAACGGAAGATTTACTATTCCGTCGCAAAATCCTTTTAAAAGTGTCTCTTCCTCCACATTGAGAAGCTCAGTCTGTGTAGTAGTGATGAGATCCACAAGAATTTCCTCTGTTCTTACCGCTTTTCTGATAAGAAGATGTCGCAGATAGCCTATATGTGTAAGGCGATGCAAGAAAGGTACTTTAGCCTCGGCCATATAATCTCTCACAAACTTCAATATCATTCTGTAATCAGCATCTATGATTTTACAGGAATCTGTTGTGACTATATCATAAAAGCTTCCTCTTTTATGCATTCCAAGAGTGAGTGGTCCACCTTTCTCACTGTCTCCAAAGGTAAACTCCATCTTGTTTCTGTACTCAAACTGCCTTGGGCTGGATTTTATTCCCTCATACACTTCATCGAACTTTTTACTCTGCTTTTCCAAAACAGGTTCAAAGATACTTCTCATCTGTTTTTCTTTAAGTTTAAGTTGTGTATCGTATTCCAAATTCTGATATGTACATCCGCCACACTCTTTAAAATGTATACAAAACGGCTCTTCTCTTTCAATATTGGATTTTTTTACAACCTCAAGCAATCTGCCCTCGGTCTTTCCCTTTTTTGACTTTGTTACAAGAACAGATACAGTCTGCCCGTCGATAACATTTTTTACTTCTGCCATCCCGTCCTCAAACTGAACTTTTCCTTTGTTCGGAAATGATGTTTTTACAACTATTCCTTCCAATACCTGACCTTTTTTCATAAACACCTCTACAGTAAAAATGAGCCACATCTGCGATGTGGCTCATCACAATATAATTTTTTGACTTAAAAAACAATAATCTTTAATGATTACTCGTTCTCATCATCCTCATCGAAAAAATCATCATCAAAATCATCATCATCAAAATCTTCTTCAAAATCATCGAGATAGTCCGGTGCAAAGAATCTGTAAACACCGTATGCTGCGGCAATTATGGCAACTATAATACCAATTACTGCAAACACGATGAGAAACTTAGAACTCTTTTTCTCTGCTGCCTCTTTTTTGTTGAGAAGATCATTTACACGTACAATAAGTTCATCCATTCTATTCATCTTGTATCTCTCCTTTTCGCGTCCAACAAAAGATATAATAATTATATCACATCGTTATATTTATACCATACTAAATCTTCTTAAGTTTTGCAAAAGATGCAAACATTTTTTTCACTCCGACCTTGTCAAATTCTACCGTCACCTCGTAGTCTCTTCCGCCGTCTTTCATCGCAGTGACTGTTCCTTCACCAAACTTGATATGAGACACCCTGTCTCCGACAGAGTAATCCGGTGTAAGCTTGCTCGGTGCACCTTTTGTAAGTCCGGACATTTTGGCAAATCCTGTCTTTTTGACTGTATTTGAAGAGTTTCCTCTAAATGAGCCTCCTCCATAGCTGTTCGTGGAAAAGCTGTTATATTCACGACCTCTTTCAAATCTGTTGTTGTCCTCGTAAGAATAGTCATCTGAATATTTCTCATTCAAGAGAGATGACGGTATCTCCTTCACAAATCTCGACATCTTATTTCTCTGCGGTTCACCGTGAGTCATTCTCATCTTTGCGCAGGTGAGTGTCAGTTTCTCCTTTGCCCTTGTTATACCGACATATGCAAGTCGCCTCTCCTCCTCAATCTCCTCTCTGGAATTCTCGGCATTGATTGACATATAACTCGGAAAGAGTCCATCCTCCATTCCGACAAGATATACATTTTTAAACTCAAGCCCCTTTGCGCTGTGTAAGGTCATTAAAACAACATGATTTGAATCATCTTCCAGCGAATCTATGTCTGCAACAAGAGCTACTTCCTCCAGGAATCCGCTTAAAGTCGGATTTTCCACCGACTCCTCATAAGAGACCACTTTACTGATAAGTTCGTCAATATTCTCTATCCTGCTTCTTGCCTCATCAGTATCCTCGGCTTCAAGTTCCTCAACATATCCGGTCTCATCGATAATATCTTTTAGAAGTTTTGATGGAGAAAGGAACTCAACCTTACTTCTCATCGTCTGTATAAAAGTGGTAAACGGATGGATCTTTGAGGCAGCGGCCCTTTTCAGTTCGGGTATTTCATCCGCATAGCGGAGCGCGGTATAAAATGGAATCTCCTTCATAAAGGCAAAATCCTGCACCTTTGCTATTGTCGTAGCTCCGATTCCTCTCTTTGGTATATTTATAATACGTCTTACTGCAAGGTCATCCCTGCCGTTGTCTATGGTCTTGAAATATGCGAGAAGGTCTTTTATCTCTTTTCTCGCATAGAAGTTCACACCGCCGATAAGTTTATAAGGAATGTTATTCATTATGAGACGCTCCTCAAAAAGACGCGACTGAGCATTTGTTCTGTACAATATGGCAAAATCCTTATAATCTCCTGATGTGGCGGAGGTCTTTATATCTCTGACAACAAAATCAGCCTCATCATATGCAGTCTCAAACTGCTTAAACTCTATTAAGTCTCCCTCTCCTGCTTCAGTCCAAAGTTTCTTTGTCTTTCTTCCTCTGTTGTTCGATATGACCTCGTTTGCGGCATCCAGAATATTCTGAGTTGACCTGTAGTTCTGCTCAAGTTTTACCACTTTTGCATCCGGAAAATATTTTTCAAAATTCAATATATTGTAAATATTTGCCCCTCTGAATTTGTATATGGACTGATCGTCATCACCGACAACACAGATATTTTGATATTTCCTTGCCAGAAGTCTTACAAGCTCAAACTGTGCAGTATTGGTATCCTGGTACTCATCAACCATGATATATTTAAATCTCTCACTGTAATAGTCGAGTACATCCGGTTCGTTTTTGAAAAGCTGTACCGTGAGACAAATCAAATCGTCAAAATCCACAGCGTTGTTCTTTTTTAGGGAATTCTGATATTCCCTGTAGATAGTCGCATATTTTTGAAGCACAAAATCTCCGCCTGAGGCATTCATCAGATCCTCCGGGGTAAGCAGTTCATCTTTAGCGCTTGATATTGCGCTCATTATGCTTCTCTCTTTATATCTTTTTGTATCTATGTTCAGTCTCTTGCATATATCTTTAATAAGAGTCTTCTGATCATCGGAATCATAGATGGTAAAATGCGTATCATATCCCAATCTGTCAATATTTCTCCTGAGTATTCGCACACAGGTTGAATGGAACGTGGTCACCCAGATACTCTCAGAGCCAAATCCGACAATATCATCTATTCTCTGTCTCATCTCATCGGCGGCCTTATTTGTGAATGTGATAGCAAGTATGTTGTAGGGATTTACCCCTGCCTTATCTATCAAATAAGCAACCCTGTGAGTAAGGACCCTGGTCTTTCCTGAGCCTGCTCCGGCTATAATAAGAAGCGGGCCTTCTGTCGTGCATACCGCGTCTCTTTGCGGTTCATTCATATAGTTTAAATATTCCAAATCTGCCATAATAAAACCTTTCTAAAAAACTTATGATATTCTACCATTTCCCTACGATGAACACAACTTGCTTAATAGTTTTCAATACTATATAATATGATGGTCATATTATGAAAACCGAGGTAAAAAATCATATGTCAAGCGAATTAAAAACTTTCTTAAAAGAAATAACTTCAATTTTTGAATCTTTGGACTACGTGAAACCAGAGTCAATACCAAATATTGATTTATATATGGATCAGGTAACAACCTTCATGGATACGCAGTTGGAATCCACAAAACGCCATCCTGACGACAAGATTCTTACTAAGACAATGATAAACAACTATGCAAAAAACGATCTTCTTCCTCCTCCTGTAAAGAAGAAGTACTCAGAAGAACATCTGCTTTTGCTCATTTTTATTTATTACTTCAAAAACATATTAAGTATAAACGATATTCAGACAATGTTAAAACCTATTACGGAAAGATATTTCGGTAAGGACAATGACATCAATCTGAAGAGTATATACGAAGGCGTGTTCAGTCTGGAGCACGAAGATATGACTATGGAATTGAAGGAGATTGTCAGAAAGTACAAAGTCAGTCAATCAACCTTTAAAGACGTTGAAAATCCTGATGACAAGGCACTTTTGGACACATTTTCATTTGTATGTATGTTGAGCTTTGACATTTATGTAAAAAAAATGGTTCTGGAAAAAATAATCGACAAATTTTCCGAGGAAAACGAAAAGAGCACTGAATAAGTGCTCTTTTATTTCATTCATATAATACTTCGGTTCAGAATCTTATTATTTCTCTTCCATTCTGCTCAAAACCATATCATATCCGTCGTTACCATAATTCAGAGAACGATTTACCCTGCTGATGGTGGCTGTGGAGGCCCCTGTCTTTTCAGCTATATCAAGATATGTCCTATGCTCTCTCAACATTTTCGCTACGGCAAATCTCTGTGACAAAGATAAAAGTTCATTCACAGTACAAACGTCCTCAAAAAATGTATAACATTCATCTTTATCTTTAAGACACAAAATAGCATCAAATAGCTGATCTACCTCTTCAGTTTTGATTTTTTTGCTCATTACTCTGTTCTCTCCTTTTCGTCAACTTGAATTAAGCTGTTTGACACTGTAAATTTTAGCATTGTAAAGTACGAAAGTCAACATGCAAGAAAAAACGGAGCCATATGCTCCGTCCTTTTACAATCCAAGTATTTTTCTTAATATCCCGCCTATTATAACTCCTCCAAGAATACAGACGGCCATTATGGCATACTGAAACTTTTCGTATTTATTTCCTTTGATTTTGTTGTAAATAATAAGGTATGCCGCAAGTCCCACAAAAAGGAATACAACATTAAATATCAATCCTATCCAATCCATTCTACTACTCCTATTAATATATGAAGCTAAAAACTCCTGCGCTCAGTGTCCCCATTATGATACCGGCGAGAAGCACTCCAAGCATGACTGCGATAACAGATGATTTGAAGTCCATATCGAGAATGCTTGCCGCAAGTGTTCCTGTCCAAGCACCTGTGCCCGGAAGTGGGATTCCAACAAAGAGTAAAAGTGCCACAAATAAGCCTCTCCCCGCTTTTGCTTTGAGTTTTTCTCCTCCCTTTTCCCCTTTTTCAAGGCAAAAAGTAAAGAACTTTCCTATCACAGGTTTGTCTGCACCCCACATAAGTATCTTTCTTGCAAAGAAAAATATGAAGGGTACCGGTATCATATTTCCAATGATACATACCACATAAGATGTAAGAAGCGGCAGCTGAAAACCCTGTGAAAAAATCATAGCTCCACGAAGCTCAACCAACGGTACCATCGAAACAAAAAATATAAATAAATATTTATCCAACATCAATTATTCTCCAAAATGCAATCAAGTGTTTCCACAAACTTCTTCATCTCCGCATCCGTGCCTATACTGATTCTGAGATAATCATTTATACGCTCGGGTTTGGAAAAATGTCTCACATATATATCTCGTTTTTTAAGTTCCTCAAAAAGCTTTTCTCCGGATATCTTGTCACTCTTCGCAAAGATAAAATTCGACTTGGAATCCTCAAAGATAAATCCTCTCTCCTTAAGTCTCTCCTTGGTCCACTCTCTTGTCTTTATAACTTTGTTAACGCATTCGTTAAAATAGCCTGTATCTGTCACGGAAGCTACTCCGCTTTCTATAGCAACCCTGTTCATTGTATAGGAGTTGAAAGAATATTTTACATCATTAATATACTTTATAATCTTCTCGTTTCCCAATATAAAGCCGATTCTCATTCCGGCCATCGAGCGCGATTTTGAGAAGGTCTGAACAACAAGAAGGTTGTCATACTTGTTTATGAGGCCACGGGCCGACTCCCCTCCGAAATCTATATATGCCTCATCTACAATTACTACAACATCGCGGTTTGCAGCGATAATCTTCTCAATATTTTCCAAAGACATAAGCACGCCTGTCGGTGCGTTTGGATTTGGGAAAATCACTCCGCCGTTTTCCTTCATATAATCCTCCGGAATGATATGAAAGTTTTCATCCAATGCCTGTGTCTCATATGGAATTCTAAGAAGCTCTGCCCAGACATCATAAAAAGAATATGTTATGTCAGGAAACAGTATCGGTTTATCGGAGTTGAAGCATGTCATAAATGCCATTGCAAGTACATCATCCGAACCGACTCCGACGAACACTTCCTCATCCTTCACATCATATACTTCAGCAATAGCATGAACCAAATTTCCAACTGTAGGATCCGGATATTTTCTTAAACTGTCACAATCAAAGTTTTTTATAACATCCACTACTCCCGGTGCCGGAGGATATGGATTCTCATTCGTGTTCAATTTGATTATATTGTTCTTCTTCGGTTGCTCCCCCGGCGTGTAAGGAACAACCTTTCTTATATTATCTTCCCACGCAAATCTTGTATTGGCCATTTTTCCCTCTCTTTTTTTATTCTACTGGGTTACTGTTTCACCTTTAAGTGCTGCAAGTGCGGCCTGATCGTCATAGAGCACCTGAAGGTTTGTGACAAGTGTCTTTGCTGTATCAGAAAGTGCTTCATATGCTTCAAGTGCACTGTTTATGGCTGTCTCACTCTCAAGTGTAACCGGACCGATTGCATCGATCAATGCAATGACATTCGAAGCCAATACTCCGTCTGTTGAAGGACCGGTTCCTTCAAGTTCATATACAAGTACAGGATAATTTGTATCTACATAATCATATATTTTTTCAGCGGCTGAGACAGGAAGATTGACACAACCGTGCGATCCGCTTGTCATATATATACTTCCTCCGAAACTGCTTCTCCAACTCGCATCATGCATTCCGACATTAAGGCAGAAAGGCATCCAATATGAGACAGGTGTCGAATAGTTCTCTCCGTTTAAAGTTGCGTCCCTCTCTTTATATGTAATGCCGTAAGCTCCGGTAGGTGTTCCGTTTCCTTTTGAAATATTTCCCGATACAAAGTCCGTATCGAGTACACAACTTCCCTCGTAATACAAATAAAGATGTTGTGCTGTGAGATTTATCTCTACATAGCTGTTGCCGTAATCGTTTTCACCGTGACTGTTTGCTGTCTGAGAGAAATTCATCTCTCGTGTTACATCTTCACCGGCTTCTATATCTGCAAGAATCTGATTCAATTCAGCTTCCTGATCCACTTTCCAGCCGTAATCTCCTCCTACTATCTCCACAGTCTCACCGTAGGAGGTGTCAAGATATCTCTTGTGAAAAGCAGTATTGTATGTGCTGGCAAGTTCAACCACATAGTTGCTTACCGCTTCATTGCTCACACTTACATTGGTTCCGTCTATAACAAGCCAATCCTTGATCGTATTTCCGTCGATCACAGCCGTAGTCTCTCCCAAATCATAAGTTATAGTCACATTAACATATTTGTTCAGATTTTCGACAAGAGTATGTATCGCCTCATCCTCAGAGGTAAGCAAAGGATTCTCATAGCATCCTGCAGCATCAAGATCGACACTGTCACAGAGTGTTGTCACTGCATTTAAAACAGTCTCATAGAAAACATCATTTTTTAATCTGTTTCCATATACTTCAGCCACAACAGTATAACCATCTGTCTCACTGTATTCCGACACCGTAGCATCGACCGGATCTGTAATCTTTGTCTCATCTAATGCATCAAGTGCTGACACAGCAGCTGACAGAGCCTGACTGTCGTATGTTACCATGGTGTCTGTCGAGAGTTCTTTTGCCTTGAACATAGAACCTATCCATGCGAAAGAATTCTGTTTTGAGAGGATTTCCTTGACCTCACCGTTGAATTCCGCAGCAAGAGATATATCTTCTCCTTTTATAGTCTCAGTGACATTGTTTCTCTCTACTAGTGTGAGCACATACTCACTCACCTCATCTTTTATCAATTCCTCAGTCTCATCAACTGTTTTTCCCGAGACATCAATCCCGTTCAATGTTGTATTCGGCAAGAAGTGATTTCTGTAATGAACAAATCCGGCTACATAAATAATTGCCAACAATGCTATCACAATCAGACAAATCATCAGTCTTAATCTTCTTGCTCTTGCTTTTCTTCTTCTAACCGATCTTTTTTCCATAATATATTCCTTCTAGGTGCTGGCTCCGCCAAAACACACTCCTAATTATTATATGTCAATCTTTAACGTTGTCAACTTGTCAATTTTTTACCGGTTTTTAACAGTGAAATTGTGAAATAATTATGATTTTAGATTTATTTAGATTTAAACCGATTGACTTCTTAGATTCGGGTGCTAAAATACGTTTCTAGGAGCATAAAAACAGTATAGTATTTGTGGTGAATGGGTATGAATGTCTTATCATTAAAAAATTTTTTGGATAAATATAAGCACGCATTGATTCTTTTATATGTACCTTTTTATTTTATCTGGTTCAATTACATTGAAAAAACAATCACGAGTCATTTCCATATTATACATATGTGGATCGACGATCAGATTCCTTTTGTGGAATATTTCGTTGTCCCTTATATGTTATGGTTTCCGTACGTCGGAGTAACAATAATGATACTGCTCTTTAAAGATAAGGAAGAATACCTAAAAGCCTGCAAGTTCCTTTTTACGGGAATGACGGTTTTCCTTATAGTTTCCAGTGTTTTTCCAAACGGTCATTACCTCAGACCGATGACCTTTGAGCACAACAACATATTTGTTGCATTGACACAGATTATCTATTCCAACGATACAGCGACAAACCTGTTCCCTAGTATTCATGTGTTCAACTCAATCGGTATCAACATAGCAATACACAGAAGCAAGGTTTTCGCAGACCACAAAAAGATACAGATGGCTTCCACCATTCTCATGTGGTCAATCATTCTTTCAACAATGTTCTTAAAACAGCATTCGGTATTCGATGTCATATGCGGATTTATTATGGCAGTTGCATTATATCGCAGTGTATATGCTGATGATACAGTTCTTGAGAGAACAACCGTGGAAAGTTTGAGAAGAGTCTCATAATATAAAAGCCATCAATTAAAAAATTAATTATCATTTACTTCATACAAAAAGAGAGCCGAGGCTCTCTTTTGTTTTGTTTATTACCAAAGTTTTAAAAGTGCTATTGCTTTTCTTGCAACAACATACGGTGGGGTCTCAAGGGCTGCTACCGCATTTTTCAATTCTTTTCTTATCTCTATATGCTGTGGACAATGTGTCTCACATTTTCCGCAACCTATGCACTGTGAAGCACTGCTCTGATTTTTTCTGAACGCGGTGCATTGCAGGTACTCTTTTCTTGCACCACCCTTTGTTTCTGAAAACATCTCATTGTAACATCTGAAAGTAACAGGTATATCAACTCCTTTTGGACAAGGCATACAATATCCGCATCCTGTACATCCGACTTTTACTGTACGCTCAATTTCAGTCTTTACGGCCTCAACAAGTTCTCTGTCACTGTCAGTGAAATGTCCCGGCACTGCTAACTCTGCAGTTTTGACATTCTCTTTCACCATCTCAACTGAATTCATACCTGAGAGCACACAACTTACTTTCTTCTGATCCAAAAGCCATCTGAAAGCCAGCTCAGCCGGTGTGACCGACTTGTTTTCAAACAATTTTTTTGCTCCCGAAGGCAAAAGGTTTACAAGTCTTCCTCCTCTTAAAGGCTCCATTATTACTACAGGTATCCCTTTTTCGGCAGCATAGTTTAAGCCTTCTCTTCCAGCCTGCGAAACCTCATCCATATAATTGTACTGAATCTGTGTGAAATCCCAATCGTATGCATCTATAAGTTCCTTGAACTTTTGAGTATTGCCGTGATAAGAAAAACCTATATTTCTTATCGCACCACTCTTTAGCTTATCCTCGATCCAATCACCGATTCCTATATCGAGAAGGTGCTTCCATGTGTCTATATCCGTAAGCATATGCATAAGATAATAATCAACGTAATCGGTTTTGAGACGCTTTAATTCTTCGTTGAATATCCTCTCTGCCCCCTCTTTTGTCTTCATAAGATAATGCGGCAACTTAGTTGCGATATATACTTTTTCTCTTATGTTATTTTTTTTAAGAATTGTACCCAGTGCTTCC
The DNA here is from genome assembly GCA_024695665.1 of Lachnospiraceae bacterium. Lineage (GTDB taxonomy): Bacteria > Bacillota > Clostridia > Lachnospirales > Lachnospiraceae > JAILHT01. The sequence goes on along the minus strand of JAILHT010000118.1, from coordinate 19,943 downwards.
TCGGATCCCGGATAGATATAAGCAGTGTCATAATAATTGATACCGCTGTTGTAAGCTTCCATAATCTCCGTCTCGGCCTTGTCGAGATCTATTATCCCCGCATGTTTCGTAAAACGCATACATCCGTATCCGATAACAGAGATATCATTTCCTTTTTTATCTTTCCTGTATTGCATCCCCAATTTTGTTCAGTTCCTCCATCCATATTTTATTACTTGCATCAGAAGGCATTCTCAAGTCGCCTCTTGGTGAGACCGCTACACTTCCCACCTTCGGTCCGTCCGGCAGACATGATCGCTTGAACTGTTGTGAAAAGAATCTTCGAGAAAATACCGTCAACCACTTCAGAATCGTCTCCCTGTCATACACGTCACCCCACGCTTCACAGGTAAGTCTGAATATTTTTTTCGGCGAAAATCCTTGTCTTAACATATTATATAAGAAGAAGTCATGCAGTTCATACGGACCGACGACATCCTCTGTCTTCTGTGATATTTTTCCATCCTTAGGCGGTAAAAGTTCCGGACTTACCGGTGTATCAAGTACATCGAGAAGAACCTTCTTCAATTCTTCATCTCCACAGGTATCGGCATAATATCTTACCAAATGTCTTACCAGTGTCTTTGGAACTGAGGCATTGACGCCATACATTGACATATGATCCCCGTTATATGTAGCCCATCCCAAAGCAAGCTCAGACAAATCTCCGGTTCCTATAACCATACCGTTGTTCTTATTTGCTATATCCATAAGAATCTGAGTTCTCTCTCTGGCTTGGGAATTCTCATAGGTAATATCATGATTGTCAGGATCCTGTCCTATATCCTCAAAATGTACATTTACGGCATTTTTTATTGAAACCTCAAGGAAGGATGTTCCGAGGCACTCTATCAGCGATACCGCATTGTCGTATGTTCTGTCTGTTGTTCCAAATCCCGGCATCGTAACAGCTTTTATCCCTTTTCTGTCGAGTCCAAGAATATCAAATGCCCTGACCGTTACAAGCAGTGCAAGCGTCGAATCGAGTCCTCCCGATATTCCGATTGCAACCGCTTTACAACCGGTATGTTCCAGTCTCTTCTTAAGTCCCATTGACTGAATCATAAGTATCTCATCGCAACGTTTGTCTCTGTCGCTCTTTGACGACGGAACGAAAGGCGTCTTATCGAGATATCTCGTGAGTTTGGTCTCTGATATCTTGAGCGAAAAATCAACCTCCTCATAACCGTCTACGCAATCGAAGGTCGACATTCTCCTTCTCTCAGTGACAAGTCTTTTTACATCGATCTCGGATATGATCATACCGTTTTTAAATCGCTCGGATTCAGCAAGCAGAGTGCCATTCTCCGCTATTATATTATGGCCGCTGTAGACGACATCCTGTGTTGATTCTCCATCGCCGGCGGAAGCATATATATATCCGCAGATAAGTCTTGCCGACTGTCCCGTGACAAGACTTTTTCTGTATGTATCTTTTCCTGTTATTTCATCACTTGCTGAGAGGTTGACAATAATTGTCGCTCCGCTTTTTGCAAGCCCTACACTCGGTGGATCCGGCGTCCAGAGATCTTCACAAATCTCACATCCAATCTTTAGTTCCGGCATGTCCTCACATGAAAAAATACTGTATCTTGAAACATTTACCCACTCATCATCGTACAATAATACATCTTCATCCAAATCCTCTCCGGACTTAAAGTGTCTTCCCTCATAAAACTCATTGTAATTTGGCAGGTAAGTTTTAGGCACCATTCCCAAAACTTCTCCCTTGCAAACAGCTGCCGCACAGTTGTACAGTTTTCCTTTAACAACAAGAGGAAGTCCGACGAACACGATCGCATCCACCTTCTCAGTGGCTTTTGCAATAGTCTTCAATCCTTCCTTTGCCCTCCTCGGCAGTATCTCCTGCAAAAACAAATCTCCGCAGGTATACCCTGTAATGCAAAGTTCCGGAAAGACCATGATCTTGACTCCTTTTTTTGAAGCCTCTTTGATACCTTTTATGATCTCCTTGCAGTTGTAATCGACATCACATACTTTTACATTCGGTGTGATGGCGGCAACCTTAACATATCCGTCTCTCATTCTATTTCACGCCCCTGATCTTCTTTAAATCATCTACATCAAACATGTATGCTTTATTGCAAAAATGACATTTTATTTCCACCGGTTCATTTGCTTCTATCATCTCATCCATCTCTTTCTTTGAGAGAGACGCAAGAACCTTTGAAATCCTTTCTTTACCGCAGTTGCAATTGAATCCGCACTCTATCTTGTCCTGTATCTTAACCCCGAAATCCCCTAAAATATCCTCCAAGATATCCTCCGGTGTCATTCCCTTGTCAAGCATCTCTGTCACAGAACTGATATTTGCGATTTTTTCTTCTAGTTTTGATATTACAGCTTCATCTGTAAAAGGCATAAGCTGTATTATAAATCCGCCTGCCTGCTTCACACTCTCGTCTGTATCGATGAGAACTCCAAGTCCAACCGATGAAGGTATCTGCTCACTAGTCGCAAAATAATAAGTGAGGTCATCCCCTATCTCTCCGGTCTGCAGTGCTATCTGTCCGACATATGGTTCTTTAAGTCCCATATCTTTTATGACGCTCATGACTCCAATTCCCATGGCGCCGCCGACATCAAGCTTTCCTTTTCTCTTGAGCGGAATATCGACATACGGATTCATCGGATATCCTTTTACATTTCCGTTTGGATCTGCAGTTACCACAAGCCCCTTTGCCGGTCCGCTGCTCTGAATCTGAATTGTGAGTACATCATTTTCACCTTTTAGCATTGTTCCCATCATCGCACATCCCGAGAGCAGTCTTCCAAGCGCAGCTGTCACTACCGGTGTTGTGGAATGATTTCTTCTGGCTGTCTCAACCATATCTTTTGAATTTATGGCAAACGCTCTTATAGAATCATCTGCCGCTGTTGCTCTTATTATATAATCTGACATTTATTTTCCTTTCTCTCTGGCTGTGATATATATTTTTTCACAGCTTTCTTCAATATTTTGATCTTCCCCCTTACCAGGGATTCCTTCCCCCATATCGACAGGAAATGCATTAAGATAGGTCATCCCGGAATCAGTTATTAGTTTTTTGAGTTCTTCTATATAATATGCCCTTTGATAATGAACCTCTTCAAATCTCTCGTAAAGCTCATCTTCACCTTTAACATATATCGTAAGATCATACTCATTTATATGTTCAGTCTCATCATAGAAGTTTTCCCATATAAAGCTTCCTATCGGCCTGTTTTCACAGATGGTTGTATCCCCCAGAAGCTTCTCATATTTGTAGACGGTATTTATATCAAAAACAAAAAGTCCACCCGGATCGAGATAATTGTTTACCAGTTTAAATACCGCTTCCATGTCAGAATCTTCCAATATATAGTTTATAGAATCACAGACACAGACCACAGCTCTCACTGTACCGTACAGTTCAAACTCTCTCATATCCTGGTTCAAATAAAGTATCTTTCCGTCCGTGTTTTGCTCCTGTGCGATGGCCAACATTTCCTCTGATATATCAACACCGATCATGTCATAACCGGCCTCTGATAAAAGCCTTGTCATCTTGCCGGTTCCACATCCCAATTCGAGCACGAGGCCATCCTCTATTCCGTTTGATTTCAATATATCTACTATATTTTCACACCATTTTTCATACGGAACATTGTCCATAAACAGATCATACACTTCCGCAAATCCGGTATAAGCTTCCATATTTCCCCTTCTTATTTCGTATTCTTAAATGATACTAACAATTTTATACAACAAAAGCAACCTTGATGTTTCGCGTGTATTTGCTTATACTATAAAGCGTTTAGGGGAGAAAAAATATGCCGCAGAATTTTGAAAACTATATATCCGGCAGCATAATAACCTTGTACAGAAGGCGAATGTTTGCTCCTATTGTTTTTCTTCTTATGCTTGTTATCTTATGGGTTCAGTATCCCATCTCAAATATGGTATTGCCAACACCGATAACAAGTTCCGAAAAACTCTCGGACATGTATCGCGAAAACGATCTGTTTGTGATAACAACAATCACGGATCTCACTTTTACCGGATACACACAGGTAAATGCGATAAGAAATACCGGATATTACTATTATTATAAGAAATCAAACGGAAACATCGGAATCATTCTGCTGTCACCGTTCACATGTGAAGAAGGGCTTACGGAGATTGAATCTGTCACTGTACATGCTAAGGTTTGTTACGGTGGCACCAATTACAAAAGTCTTATCGACAATATGGCGATAGATTTAGGCTGGACGGAGCGCGGTCTTTATGATTCAACCACATACTACTATTTGAGCGAACCGGACTATGGATTCAGATTCGGACTCTTCGTCTTCATCCTGTCGGTCGCTTTTGCAATATACACACTTATATATCTTATTCGATGTATATTGTATCAGATGTTTCCGTATATAGCGCCTTGCTGCTTAAAGCTGTCTCCTTTCGGTAATCCAAAGGACCTTTTGGCAGAGGCTGATAAAGAGCTTGCCACTCTTCCACAGCTTGCAACCGAGGATATGTTTATCACAGAGCACTATTTTATAGAGATATCCAAATACGGAATTGCATTTGTCCCTATTGACAAGATTCTTTGGATATACAAGCACTCTACATTGCACAAACTGTTTTGGTATCATTTTCATATATCATACACTTTGAATATTACCGCAGATAACAAGCTTTATATAAGATGTCCGAAAAATATCAAGTCCGACATAGACGGAATCATGGACTATCTGTCTGAGGCGAACCATGATATCCTTGTAGGCTTCAGTGAGGAGAACAGAAAAAAGGTTCACGAGATTCAGGGTGATCCGTTCCATTTTGAAAAGCTTATGAATATATTTAAAAAGAACAATAAAAAAGATGTTGAGGTCTGATGACTTCAACATCTTTTCTTTTTTTACATTCTCACATTCACCCAGGCCAAAATGTCCTTATAGACACTCTCTCTTCCAATCTCAAGCAATATCTCATGTCTGAAATCCTCATAGAGTTTCCAGGTGATGTCATTCATTCCGGCATCCTCATACATATCATATACCTGTTTTACTCCTACACCCAGATTACCCACCGGATCTTTGCTTCCGGAGATAATAAACAACGGTGTATCCTTGTTTGTCTTTTTGACATTTTCCATATTATTGTCAAAGATGACTATATCCATAAGAGCATAGTATCCGTTCAGCGTAAAACGAAAAGTACATCTCTCGTCTGCAAAGTATTCTTTTATACTATCCTCGTTATGGCTCAGCCAGCTGTTTGCTATGTCTGTCCCATCCATATTGAAGCCTTTGTAAGGCGCTCCGTATGATAGTTTTTGCATAAGTTTGCTTCTGTGATGCCAGCCGAAAATCTTTGCAAGAAAACTGCATATATTCTTTCCAAGCTTCATAGTGGAATCATCTTCTTTTCCGGTTCCAACGATTATTCCTCCGGCGATTCCTTCCGAATACTTTGTGAGATATGCCCTCAGTATATACGATCCCATGCTGTGTCCAAGCATAAAGTAAGGAAGATTTGCGTAATCTTTTTGGATAATACCTCTCAAAATGTGCATATCCTCCAAGAGCAAAAACATCGGATGTTCCTCAAGCTCACTGAAATATCCCCACTCCTTTTTTGATACCACAGAATCGGCATGTCCAAGGTGATTGTTTCCTACGACAACAAATCCGTTATCCGCCATAAACTCGGCAAATTCTTCATATCTTCCGATATGCTCTGTCATTCCATGTGCTATCTGAAGAATGCCTCTGTGATCGACATCTTCGTTCTTCCATATAAAATACTTTATTTTTGTTCGTTTATCTGACGAAAGAAATTCCCCTTTTTCTTTGCTGACCATCTTTAGTCCCCTTTAAACCCTTTTCATATTTTCATTCTCTTCATTTAATTTCTCTTCGGTCTCCTGCATTTTGACAAAACAGCTTCCGAGAGATTCCATATCCTTAAGCACATTTTCGACATTGTATTTCAAATCATCCACTGATGATTTTATATCATTTATTATGCTTGTCTTCGCCTCATCGGCCGAAGTATCGATATAGTCCTCAACGACCGGTGCTTTTATAGAATCCTTGGCTTCATCGGTATCCTTTAAAAGTGCATCATATATATCATTTAAGGAGCCTATAAACATTTCCAACTGTTCTATCTTTTTCATAGCGGTATCAACATCAGCCAACGCTTCATTGAGTTTTTCCTCATATCCCTCGGCCGTGCTTCTTATCTGCTCACTCGCGGTTATAAATCCTTTACCCACTCCTCCGAGTTTTCCGGCTTCTATTGCAGCATGAAGAGATATTACCGCCATCTGATGCGCGTCATTTTTTAATGTCTCAAGTCTGGTTGTCATAGTTCTCATAGAGCCGGCTATCGTATCTTTACTCTTTGCGATCTCTGCCTTTGGACCGTTTAAATCAGACACATCATTTTTTATTTTGGACAGTCCGTCTTTTGCATTTTGCGTGCAGTCATTGATAGCCTGATTTAATTCATCCGTACCGGAATCTTTAGAATCATTACTCTCAAGTTTTGAGACGGCATTCAAAATGTTATCACCGACTCCCTCGTTGGTCTTCACCGTGTCCACTATACCGTTTAAGATACTATCCATATTTTCGCGGTTTTCTCTAAGTGCTGATATATCTCTTCCGATACTGTCGGACAGATCGTTTTTCTCTCTGTTGATTTTGGATATTTCTGTTTCAAGTTCCGCTATTTTTTTCTTACTGTTTCCAAACATCGCTATTCTCCCCGCTTAAAATATATCTTCCAAAACTATCTGTATCTCGTTCTCGCCTCTGTACTCATCCTTTTTCGGACTGTATACAACAGAAAAACTGTCTTGTTTTCGAATTCTTTCTTCCATCTCTGTCGCATCCCCAAAATAGACACCGTTATATATGCCTCCGTGGGCATCCTTAAGAGTGCACCTCAAAACATTTTGATTTGCTCCAAACACTCTGGTGTTTGTAATATTTACATTCTGTTCCGCAAATAATGGTTTGGAGTTGGCCTTTCCAAAAGGTTCCAGTATCTGAAGAGCATCTATAAAATCTGTGGTGATATAGGAAAAAGGAAGAATTGCATCTATTTTGACTTTCTCATTGAAATCATCCTCGGTTAAGCTGCAATTGTCATTCAATCTTTTCCTGAAACTTATCAGATTCTTCTCTTCTATAGACAGGCCTGCAGCCATCGGATGTCCGCCGTACTTTAACAGAAGATCATCCGCCTTTTGAAGTTCATTAAACATAGAATAGTTCTCTATACTTCTCCCGCTTCCCTTCAATTCTCCACTCTCAGTCTTTGTAATAACAAATGTCGGTTTATAATATCTCTCCCTGACTCTTCCGGCCACAATGCCCGCTAGACTTTCATGCAGATTTGGCATATAGACTACCAGTACCTTATCATTCATAAGGTCTGTAGACTCAACCTCATTAAAAGCTTCCTCCTCGCCATCCGCTGTCATATCTTTTCGTTTGTCATTTAAATCCGTGAGCCATGCGGCAATCTTTTTTGCTTTGTCCTCATCCTTTTCAAGAAAAAGCTTTAATGCATGTTCCGCCGTATCTAGTCTTCCGCTTGCGTTGATACAAGGTCCCAGAACAAATCCTATATGATAAGCCTTCAAATTGTCCGGTGTAACATTCTTTTGCTCCATCAGTGCAGCCAATCCCGGATTCTTCGTATGTTTCATAGCTTCCAGTCCATATTTAACTATGATTCTGTTTTCGTCAGCCAGATCCATCACATCTCCGACAGTTGCAAATGCGGCATTTTCAAGATACTTATTCAAAATATCTTCCTTGTTGCCCATTTTTTCATACAAGGCTATCATAAGCTTCCAGGCGACCACTGCTCCACATATCTCCTCATATGGATATGCGGCACTTCCATGTATCTTTGGATTCACGACTGCATCTGCCGAAACAATACGCTGCGCTCCTTTATCTTCATCTAATGGTATGTCATGATGGTCCGTGACAATGACAGTCATTCCCAGACTCTTTGCCTGCTCAATCTGAGCAAAAGCCGAAATTCCATTATCGCAGGTCAATATTGTATCAGCCCCGGACAAATGTGCTTTTTCTACAAGTTTCTCGTTTATCCCGTATCCGTCTGCTATTCTGTCCGGTATGGCAAAATCGACATCCCCTCCCAGGTTTTTTATCGCATCATAAAGAATGTATGTAGACTGAACACCGTCTATGTCATAATCACCGATAATCCTGATTTTCTTCTTGTCCACTATCTTTTCAATCAGAATATCAACTGCTTTTCTCATATCATTGAGAAGCCACGGCGAATGAAGGTCTTCCGGATTTCCGTACAGATATTTCCGCATCCCATCAATATCTGTTATTCCCTTGTTTCTCATCAATCTTATAATCATCGGGTCAACATTAAGCTCATCCCCAAGTCTTTTAAAATCCAATCCTTTTTTCAATAAAACATATTTTTTCATACTCAATTATTATACCAAATACGAAATTCAAATAAAAGTATATGCTTATTGTCTGAAAAATATGAGCAATTTTTCAATTTGATTGCAATTATAGGAAATATTTACTATAATAAAATTTAGTTAAAAAGAAAGGAAAAAAATATATGCATACATTTCAACCTTATCCTATTGAACTTTTTGAATTCAATCCTTTTAACAGATTCGGAAAAGATTGGGCTCTCCTTTCTGCCGGAAACAGAGAAAAGACAAATGCTCTTACTGTAAAATGCGGAGGTGTCGGTGTTCTCTGGGAAAAAAATGTATGCTATGTTTTTGTAAGACAGTCAAAATATACCAAAGAACTTATCGACAACGGAGACAATTTCTCCCTCACTTTCTTTGATCCGTCGATGAAGAAAAGCGTTCTTAAATATATGATGATGGCATCGGGACGTGACGAAGACAAGATAAAAGCCGCCGGTTTAAATGTGGATTATTCCGATGCGGATATCCCTTATATAGATTCCGGAAATCTTGTTTTCCTTTGCAGGAAGCTTTCCGCAACATACATTGATCCTGAAGATATTTTGGAGGATGATATCCTAAAAGATCAGTATGATGATAAGGATTATCACACTATGTATGTCGGAGAAATTCTTCAGATTCTGGCCAGGTAGAGATAAAGATAAAGCCCTTCAGCGGTTCACCGCGAAGGGCATATTTTTTATCTGCATGAAGTGCTTATAGATTCAATAGCGACGGCTCCGCCTCGAACTACTTCAACATGTTTGTACTTTGATCTTAAAAGTGCTATGAGTTCATCATTTCTTCTGGGAGTGAGCTTGCATTCAAGAAGCACACTCTCGGTTCCTATGTCTACCACCTGGACATTGAAAACCTGTGCTATCTGAAACACTTCCTCTTTCTCTGCCGTTGTGCAATGCAAAACCTTAGCAAAAAGAATCTCTTTCATGTGAATCATTACGTTTGTGAGATCTATAACTTTTATTACCTCAACCATTCGGTTCAGCTGTTTTTTGATCTGCTCAAATGTTATATCATCACTGGTCACGCATATAGTCATTCTAGAAACGGTTTGATCCTCTGTTGTTCCTACAGTAAGGCTTTGAAGGTTGTAGCTTTTTGCGGAAAAAAGTCCGGAAACCTTTGCTAAGACACCAACCTGGTTTTCCACATAGAGGGCTATCCATCTGTCTTTCATATCTTTATTCATGATTCACCCTCCTACTTTAAAATCATTTCACTCATAGCATTTCCTGTCTTCACCATAGGAAGAACCAGTTCATCGCTTGAGATCATAAACTCAATAACCGTCGGAGCATCCGTATTGTTCTTTGCCTCAACGAGAGCCGGAATGATCATCTCCTCCGCAGTTACCCTTATACCGTGCGCTCCATAAGTATCAGCATACTTTATAAAATCGGGAACATAAGGCGGGCAGGCTTCATTAGGTCCCTTGCAGTTTTCCGGGCAGGTAACCCTTCTTCTGAGACAGGTTGCCTCATATCTCTTACCATAGAAAAGCTGCTGCATCTGTCTTACCATTCCAAGGTACTGATTGTTTAAGATACAAATGACAACAGGAGCTTTCTCAATAACAGCCGTGGCCATCTCCTGCATATTCATCTGCATTCCGCCGTCTCCGGAAATACACACAACATCCTTCTCAGGTGCCGCAATCTTTGCTCCTATTGCTGCAGGAAAACCAAAGCCCATTGTTCCAAGGCCTCCCGAAGTAATAAACTTCTGTCCCGGGTCTAGGCTGATAAACTGTGATGCCCACATCTGATGCTGTCCTACATCAGTGACATATGTCGCATCCGCAAATACCTTGTTAATCCCTTCCATTATCATCTGTGGGGTCATTCCTCTGTCCCTTCTCATCTCGAGAGGATTCTCTTTCTGCCACGCTTTTATCTTGTCAATCCATTCATAGTTGTCGGACGGTTCTGCCCACTCCAAAAGCTTTTTTAAAGCAACCTTTGCATCTGCAACAACAGGTACATCAACAACGACATTTCTGGATATTGAGGATGTGTCAACATCAATATGAACTATCTTGGCATTTGGGGCAAACTCGTTTAAGTCTCCCGTGATTCTGTCATTGAATCTTGTTCCTATAGAAAAAAGAACATCGCATTTGCTGACGGCAATATTTGCTGCATACCTTCCGTGAAGACCGCTGTTTCCTATATACAGGGGATGATCATCCGGCATTGCGCCCTTTCCCATGACAGTAGTAACAACCGGAACATACATTTTTTCGGCGAATTCTCTTAGTTCCTTGTTTGCCTCCGCAACTTTCACACCACCGCCGGCTAAAATGATAGGCTGTTTCGCAGATTTCAAAAGCTTGTAAGCTTTTTTGAGCTGTCCTATATGAACAGATTTCTCTATTGGTTTATATCCCCTTATTACAACGCTCTCAGGATACTCTGCCGGTCCGGACTGTGTCTGTATATCTTTTGGAATATCTATAAGCACCGGTCCCGGTTTTCCTGTCCTGGCTATATGGAAAGCCATCTTTATTATCTTTCCCAATTCTTTTCTGTCTCTGACAGTGACGCTGTATTTTGTGATATTTCTCGTCATGCCGACAATATCAACTTCCTGAAAAGCGTCATTTCCGATGAGATTCAACGGAACCTGTCCGGTAAAACACACAAGCGGTATGCTGTCATAATGAGCATCAGCAAGCCCTGTTATGGTATTTGTAGCACCCGGACCGCTTGTCACAAGACAAACTCCTACTTTTCCTGTCTCTCTCGCATAGCCTTCCGCCTCATGTATAAGCGCCTGCTCATGTCTCGGTAATACAACATGAATCTTATCCTGTTTGTACAGTTCATCAAAAAGGTCGGTAACAGTTCCGCCGGGATAGGCGAAAAGCGTATCAACCTTTTCCTCCATTAATGCTTTTACAAATAATTTTCTTCCCGATATATCCATTTATAGTTCCCCTATCTGGTGTAAGTCATAAAATAATATTCCAAATCAAAATATGTCTGTTCCTCACTGCACTCTTTTACCTTCCATCCCTCAAGTTCATCGAGATTCGGAAAATGTGCATCAGCGGTATACTCATAATCGATTTTGGTAATATAAGCGGTATCGCATAACGGTTCGAGCTGTCTGTAAATTGATTCTCCGCCTATGACAAACACTTCATCAGTGTCATATTTTTTGAGTTCCTCTTTCAATGCATCCACAGAATGGACCACGACGGCTCCGTCCTTCTCATAGTTTTTATCTTTTGTCAGCACTATGTTCACTCGCTTTGGAAGAGGCTTTGCATTCGGAAAACTCTCTAACGTTTTTCTTCCCATGACGACCACATGTCCCGTGGTAGTCTCCCTGAAAAACTTCATGTCGGAAGGAATAGATACGAGTAATTTATTTTCATTTCCTATTCCCCAATTTGCATCAACAGCAGCAATCATTTTCATAGTTATCTCCGCCTTATATTATAATTTTTATTTTTATCAGATAGCTATCGGTATATCCTTTATCTGAGGGCCTGTTATATAATTCTCTATTTTTATGTCATCGGTAGTGAAATCATAAAAGTTCTTTATTTCGGGATTCAACCAGAATTTTGGGGCATCATATGTCTCCCTTCCGATCAACTCCTTTATAAGAGGAACATGTCTGTCATATATATGCGCATCGGCTATAACATGGACAAGTTCTCCGACTTTCATATCGCACACCTGTGCAAGCATGTGAACGAGAACCGCATACTGGCAAACATTCCAGTTGTTTGCGGCAAGTACATCCTGCGACCTCTGGTTCAGTATCGCATTTAACGTAAGTTTGTCATCTCCCTTTTTCTGAGTGACATTGAATGTCATACTGTATGCACACGGATAAAGGTTCATCTCATGCAGATCGCTGTGGACATATATATTTGTCATTATTCTTCTGGAGAAAGGATTGTTTTTCAGGTCATATATGACTCGGTCCACCTGATCCATCATTCCTTCTTTATACTGATGTTTCACGCCGAGCTGATAACCGTAAGCTTTTCCGATCGATCCGTCCTCGTCAGCCCACTCATCCCATATAGAGCTCTTTAAATCATGTATATTGTTTGATTTCCTCTGCCATATCCAAAGCACCTCATCAGTAGCACTCTTTATGGCTGTCTTTCTCAAAGTTATTGCCGGAAATTCTTTTGTGAGATCATAGCGATTCACGACTCCAAATTTTTTTATGGTATATGCTGCAGCGCCATCCGGCCAGTGAGGTCTCACCTTTTCGCCCTCCGTGCTGGTTCCGTTCTCTAGGATATCATTACACATATCTATAAAAATCTTGTCTGCTAAGCTCATGTCATTTCCCCCTCACCGAAAATATTTAGTAATATAATAGTCAAAGGCTCTTTAAAAAGCAATATTGTTAAAAAAGGAACAGGCAAGTGCCTGTTCCTCATTCTATGAAGTCAATCCGTTAATGTATTCATCCAACGCATCTGTTGTAATAACGGTTTTATCCGGTGTATATCCACTCATGTAAGCGCTGTATCCCGAATATCCTGCCCAAGCAACAATCGCTGCTGCTATCACTACACCCAAGACCTTTGTGAGGAATCTGTTTCTTTTCTCCCTCGCCATTATCTGGGCACGGTTTGCTTTTTCCTGTTTATATTTATCAACTTTTGCCTGACTCATGACCATCTCTCCTTCTGTAAACCTTCGAATATTATAACCCAACGCAGATATCGAAACAACAGTTTTTTCTATTCGCTCTTTCTGCTCTGGTGAAGAAGATTCATCTTTACCTCGTAAAGTTCAGGACTCATATCCATATAGTGTGTATGAGGATTTTCAAAACGCTGTTCCTCTTCCCATACTTCGTTTTCAAGCTGGTCGGAAACATACTTCTTTATTTCTTCAAGCGTCGGAAGATCATACACGAGTTTTCCGTCCTTTATTATCTGAACCTGAAGTTCTTTTGCTGTGAAGTTTTCAAAATATCTGTTCTTCCATGGTCTCTCAGGCTCCACGAATCTGTAAGGTTTTGAAAGGTCGACACAATCTTCGCTTCTTGCGAGAAGATCGGCAACAGACTTGCCTTCCTCATCGTATATTCTGTAGACTTTTTTTAGTCCCGGATTCGTAATTTTTTCAACATTCTCGGAAATCTTGATTCTAGGCTCAAACTTTCCGTTCTCCTCAACGGCAGCCATTTTGTAAACAGCGCCGAATACAGGATCGCTCTTTGCTGTTATAAGTCTTTCACCCACTCCGAAACTGTCTATCATTCCACCCTGATTTAATATAGATGTTATGGTATATTCGTCAAGACTGTTCGAAACAACAACTTTGCAGTCATTAAGACCGGCTGCATCAAGCATCTTTCTTGCCTGCTTTGAGAGATATGCAAGGTCTCCGCTGTCGAGTCGTATTCCTAAAAGTCTTTTACCCATAGGCTCTAAAACTTCCTTGGCACAACGTATGGCATTCGGAATTCCGGACTCCAATACATCATATGTATCGACAAGCAAAACTGTAGCATCAGGATAATTTATGGCATAATTTTTGAATGCTTCAAATTCATCCTCGTAAAACATAACCCAACTGTGAGCCATAGTTCCACTTACAGGCATGTCAAACATCTGTCCGGCGAGGACTGTGGCAGATCCTACTGCTCCACCGATATATGCGGCTCTTGCTCCGTAGACAGCAGCATCCATGTTGTGAGCACGTCTTGCTCCAAAATCGGATACAGCTCTTTTTCCGGCCGCTTTCACTATTCTTCTGGTCTTTGTCGCTATCAACGACTGATGATTTACCTGAAGAAGTATCGCCGTCTCTACAAGCTGTGCATCTATAAGAGGTGCAACTACCGTGAGTACAGGTTCGTTCGGATACATGATTGTTCCTTCCGGAAATGCATACAAATCACCCTTAAACCTGAAATCCTCCAGGTATTTTAAAAACTCTTCATTGAAGAGATTTAATCTTCTGAAATAATCTACATCTTCCTTAGAAAATTTGAGATTTTCAATGTACTCAACTATCTGCTCAAGCCCCGCAAATATTGCAAAACCACCATCATCAGGGTTTCTTCTGTAAAACACATCAAAAGCAACCCTTGAATCCTTGTTTCCATTGTTAAAGTAGCCATTACTCATTGTCATCTCATAGAGGTCCATGACCATCGTGAGGTTTCTGGCATCATTTTGTTTCATTATTACTATCTCCTAATAGGTTTTTACCTTCAAAACTTCATACTTAAATATAGGCAAGTACTCTTATTTTGTAAAGACCAATTATTTGACATATCCGTATACTATCCAATCCTCTACCTAATATTCCGATGTTACATCGCTCCATTTTACAATGTCCGATTCATCAGCCAGAACTCCTACGTCTATAAGAGCTTCAATAGTATTTTTGCAATCCGGATTCAGTTGGATACTTGCATAAGCATCTGATAAATATCTGGAATTGTCGTAATATAAACTATCGTTTGTTACAGTTGGCTTAGTTAAATGAAAATTAATCGAAAGATAGTTTGCATATGTATCATCCCCCGAATTATTTATGTAATCCTCAAGATCATTTATAAGTACTATATTTCCATCCTCTATATCCTTTATCACAGCATCATATACTTCCTTATAATTTTTTTCGGATACATCCTTTGGAACCATCCCATCACCATCACGGACACTGCAACTCATACTCGTGATAGTATTATCTTTATAGTATTCCGTACACAAACTTTCCAGAACAATTTCCGGTTCATTTATCGCAGTTTGCAGTTCTTTGAATATATTCTCTGCAGCCTCGTTTCCTTCCGGCAACAAATAACTTCTTCTCACAACCTTACCGTCTTTCATAAGATAGACCAGATCCATATTGAAACTGTTCTCTGAACTTGCTCCTTCCAGCTCTCCCTTTGCAACAAGGCAGTTTTCATGAAACTCCAATGCCGCCTCGGGATTGTTCTTTAATACTATGTTGTTGTCTAAATATCCTCCTCTTATGCATACTGCTTCAATTTCACTGCTATCCGGAATATAATTTTCTCTCCAATAGCCACATGAATCCGCAACTATGAATATAATGGAAAAAACAAGAGCACATGCACATCCTTCAATAAGAGACTGTTTCTTTATCTTAAAACTTTTCAGAATGAGCATCTGTGCGAGCATAAAGTATATTATTGAACAAATGAACATCTCGATTACAAATACTATCTCACTATCGGTTGCAAATAAAGATGTGATAATGAGCGCCGAAATTGTACCGCCCCCAATTCCGATTCCCCATCTGAAAAATGGTTTTGCCCAGCTCACGGTGATCCAGTCTCCGACCGTCTCAAGCTGTCTTTTTATATATACAACATATGCAACAATCAGCAAAATCAGACCGACTACAGCAAATGCAATACCTGTTTTCACTCCGACAATCTCAATGGAATAACTGCTAAGACCAGTATCATCATATGTATAATTGCTGTTTATCCCGGTATTCTCAATCAGATAATATAACGGAAACAATGGGTAATTTACATCGGGTGATTCCGCACTGAGTCCATATCCGAAAAATGCCTCGATGCCTTTTATAATTGTCGCAACTCCAACATACATCAGGTTGAATATTCCGTAAAACACCAATGCTCCTATCGTCTGTCCGGTAAACATTCCGACAAAAACAGCAAGACCGAAGAAAAACAACGAATACATTATTTCAAAAAGAACCCAATATGCCAAAAGTCTGAGTCCTTCAGTGCTGTAATTTACAATAATCGGTGCTGAAATAGACGCTGTAATTATGATAGGCAATATAAGCATCACGATGCCGGTTATAATATTGGTAAAATATAATTCACATCTTGTCACCGGAAACGCATGAATCATATTTGAACTGCGGTTGTTGTACATATAATGAAAAAGCGCAACAGCCATTAATATCCCCATAACCACTGCCAAAAGACAATTTGTATTTCCGGCAATAGTATCCTTAATGTTCATGTTTATAGTATTCGCGTATTCCTGGCCGTTTACATCATAATAACGTCCGTACTCACTTATGTAAGACAGAATAACTACCGGCATCATGAGCAGATTTAAAACTGTATATCCAAGTTCTATCAGCCAATACTGAGTAAGATTTTTAAAAAATATTGTCTTATTAAAAAATGATATCTTTGACTGCATAGTCCTCACCTCCGAGTTCATATATAAATATCTCTTCCAACGTAAGCGGAAGAACATCCATGATAAGCGGATCCAAAGTCTGAAGCTTCATCTCCGCCTCTTTTGGCTCACCTTTCAATATAAGTGTGTGCACTCTTCCTGTTGACACTTTATGCAAAAGTTCAAGTCCATGAGGTATCGGAGGCATCTCACTCTCAAAAGCAACCTGAATTTTTGTTATTGAGCTCTGCAGATCATTGAGTGATCTCTCAACAAGTACATGGCCTTTGTTCATAATACCTACGTAATCACAGACATCCTCAAGTTCCCTCAGGTTGTGTGATGATACAAGTACTGTCGTTCCGAATTCAGCTACATCAGACATTATAAGTGACCATATCTGTCGTCTCATGACAGGATCCAATCCATCGACAGGCTCATCCAATATCAGAAGCTCCGGTCTTGTAGATATACTTAACCAGAAAGCAACCTGCTTCTGCATTCCTTTTGAAAGGTTTCTTATATTCGCCTTCGGATCGACTTCCGGGAAACAAACCTTAAGCTTGTCAAACAAAGCTTCATCAAATTTTGGATACAGACCTTTATAATATTTCATCATGTCCATAGTATTGGCCTGCAAGAAATAAAAGACATCATCCGGGATATACGCATATTTTTCTTTTACTTTTGCATTTTCGTATACCGGCTTTCCGTCAATTAAGATTTCTCCTTCATCATACTGATAAACACCAGTGATGTGTCTTATTATGGTCGATTTACCGGCTCCGTTAGGTCCGACAAGACCATAAATGGAACCTTTTGGCACATGCATATTTGTATGATTTAAAGCTTTCACTCCGCCAAAGCTCTTGCTCACATTATTTACTGCGATCATTTTTCTTTAACTCCTCCCCTTCCAGAATATCAATACGTTTCTTCAGCTCATCGCCGCATTCCGATAAATATAATAATTCCCTTACTATCTCATCAAACTTATCCATCAATTTTTTACTCCTCTCCTCCAATATACCGGATACCTCGGAAACAAAACTTCCCTTTCCGGAAATAGTGTATATATAACCCTCGGTTTCCAATTGCTTATAAGCTCTTTGTATTGTGTTTGGATTAATTGCAAGTGATGATGCAATCTCTCTAACGGAAGGCAATTTTTCATCGTTTTTCATTACGCCTGATACGATAAGATGAATGTAACCGTCTTTTATCTGTTCGTAAATAGGCTTTGAATCCCTATAGTTTAATTGTATCAAGTCAGTCCCTCCTTTCTTTTGTTGTACTAACTGTACTATCTCTCTTAATACAGTTCTAGCACACCAATAATGCATCCTCAACAAAATAAATCTAAAGAAATCTAAAGGAAAATCTGAACAAACCAAGCTTTAAGAAAGGTCGGAAAAATAGCTTTAAAATTTTTTTAATTTCTTGTTGACAAACATACTAACGATTCATATAATAATATTTGTTCGCGAGAAAAAAACAAATATATGCGATAGTGGCGTAGTTGGTAACGCGCGACCTTGCCAAGGTCGAGACCGCGGGTTCGAGCCCCGTCTATCGCTCTTAACATGAAAGAGACACATCAATTTGATGTGTCTCTTTCATGTTATACCGAAGCGGAGCCACTCACCCTACGGTGCAGGTTTCGTATCTTCGCTCCGCTTCGGTCGTCGCTAAGCGCTCGTCCATTTCACGCTGTTACTATTTACGGTTGTTCTAAATTCTATGCGCAGCCCCGCACGTACCCGTGCTCTACCGCCGATTTCATCGGCAGGCTGCTTATAGATAATGTAGTACCATTTTCCCTATCATGGGTGTATAATGGATATGGAGTTTATAAACCTTCTATAGTGGGGATGGGTTATGTGGGGCTTTCAATTTATAATTCCAAGTTTGTTAGTCACATTTGTTTTTCTGTGCTATTACTTTATACTTCCACGTATTCCTATTCTGCAAAACCGCTTGTTTGTACATCTCATCATTATTGAACAGCTGGTTATAGTTTTTGATATTCTGTCCAGCTGGGCAGACAATAATTATGCCGATCACTCCACAGCCTTTTTATATTTTATAAACAGCATCTATTTTGTGCTTTTTTTCTTAAGAGCTTATCTCTTTTTCCTGTTAACAACCTGTTTCACGGAATTGCTTACTAAGAGGTCATATCTTAGATTTGTCATGATGTTTATACCTACCACGGCTATTTCCGTTCTTGTATTATCTGCGCCGTTTGATCATCTGTTTTACTATATTGATGATTCAGGATATCACTCCGGGCCTTTATACATGCTGCTTTACTTCTTCTTTGCAATGTATTTGGCTATTTCACTTATAGTCTGCTTCTTCCACAAAGACTCTTTCAAGGACAGGAAAGCATACGGAAGCGCCATTATCTACAACATCATTCTTGTGATCGGTCTGTTGGTCAGATATGCTTTTCCAAAAATGTTATTGATGGATACATTCTGTCTTTTAGCTATCATTATCATATATCTGTCATTTGTAAATCCTGATTTTTACCTTGACAGGCTTACTTCAGCATATAACAGCCTTGCCTTAAAGCTTTACCTTCGTGAAATTCATTTGCGAAAAAACATTAAAATTCTGGCTGTTACCATACGAAACTATAGAGAATTAAGAGATTTATACGGATCCACCCAAATGGATAAAGCTGTTGTATTTATGTCAAACAGACTTAAAACATCCTTTTCAAAAGATAAAGTTTTTTATATGCGCGACGGTAAGTATCTTGTTTTGCTTGAAAACAAGTCAAGTACAGAACAGCTCAGCCGATACATCCACGATATATTGATCAAACCTTTTTTATCCGCCAACTCGGAGATCTATTTAGAGGCCGGTTCTGCCCTTTTGGATATTGATTATAAGGTTATCCCTATCAGCACTGTAATGCAGCTCATATATCTTAGCATGGATGAAGCCGAAAAAAATTTAGCCTCCGATTATCCTACTGTTATCGACGAAAGCTACTCCAACAGAATAAAAAGGGAGTCCGAAATCAAAAAATCCTTAAGTTTCGCCTTAGACCATGATAGCGTAGAGGTTTTTCTTCAACCGATAGTGGATGCAAAAACAGGCAATCTTGTCGGGGCTGAGGCGCTTTCTCGTATCAGAGATGCCGATGGCAACCTTATTCCTCCGGATTTATTCATTCCGATAGCCGAACAAAACGGAACGATTAACAAACTGGGCGAAATAGTATTTAAAAAAGTATGTCTGTTTATAAATAATATGGATATAACATCCAA
>JAILHT010000090.1 GCA_024695665.1 Lachnospiraceae bacterium | reverse complement strand
ATCTTCATTCTGAGCTTTCCATCGATCAATGAAGAAAACAGATTCAATATCATCTGTTTGAGCCTCTAACCAATAAATATAGCCATTGTAGTAAAGTCTTGCTTCAGAGAACCATCCGGTATCAAGAAATTGATCTAAATTACCATTAATCATAATCCATACTCACGCCAGAGTTACCTAAATAAAGATGCTATTCTTTCAGATTTGGACAACTTGGATTATGAAGATAACCATTACAAGAGAAGAAAGTCAGATTTAGAGGACCGTCTTAGTAAGACTTATGATAAAATCGAAGAGACAGAAAATGCTTTAGTAGAAGCTAAAGCTAAGAAGAGGTCGATACTTGCTGAAAAGGTTTGTGGAGATAATATCTACAAAGCACTAATCTTTTTTGACAAAATGTATGAGCCGATGAATGAGGCGGAACGCAGAGAGTTTCTGGCACAGTTCATTGAAAAGGTTGAGATTTACGAAGAAGAGCAAGCGAACGGACAGTGGCTTAAGTCCATAGAATTCAAGCTTCCAATCATTTCAAAAGATATGAAGATTAGTTTGGACAATGGTTCGCATGTCGAGACGGTTGTTCTTTTAGATGGGAAAAAATATTGCATATGAAGTTTCTGGAGAAAGAAGATATGGTAAAAGAAAGCGATTGCAGATTATGGGCAATAAAAGACCCGTTATTGACAGAATATCATGATCACGAATGGTGTCATATATCACATGATGACAAATATATATTCGAGATGCTCTGCCTGGAAGGACAGAGTGTCGGATTGTCATGGAGAACAATCATAAACAAAAGGAAAGCGTACAAAGAAGCATTTTTTGATTTTGATATTGATAAATGCGCTGCTTTGACTGATGACTATCTTAATGAACTTTTGGAAAATAAGGATTTGATCAGGAGTAAAAACAAGATCTTCAGTGTACGAAAGAATGCTATTGCTGTAAAAAAAATAATAGAAGAATATGGTAGCCTCGACAAATATGTCTGGTCATATACCAAAGGACAGCAGATTGACGGTCATTGGAAGACACTAGCCGAAATGCCTACGGAGACAGATATTTCAAGAAAGATGAGTAAAGATTTCAAAAAGATGGGGATGGCCTTTGTAGGACCGGTTATTACATATTCTTTTATGCAATCGATTGGGATGGTAAACGATCACCTCATGGACTGCAAATACAGATGACTTTTTAAGTCGCGAGGTATAGTCACATGATAATAAATACAGGACAAAGAACAGATATACCGGCTTTTTATGCAGAGTGGTTTTCAAACAGAATAAAAGAAGGCTTTGTCTGTGTTCGCAATCCATACAATCCGAATCAGGTCAGCAGATACAGATTGGACCCTTCTGTAGTGGATGTGATAGGGTTTTGTACAAAAAATCCGGCTCCTATGTTTCCATATATGGACCTGTTAAAAGACTTCGGTCAATACTGGTTTGTCACATTGACTCCTTACGGACGGGATATAGAACCTAATGTTCCGGATAAACATCGTCTTATAGAGGACTTCAAAAAGTTGTCGAAAATTGTCGGAACAGACTCGGTGGGATGGCGATACGATCCTATTTTCCTGTCAGACAGATACACCTTGGAGTACCATTTGAACGCGTTTGGACAAATAGCCGAAAGCTTGAAAGGCTACACTGAGACTGTAGTTATAAGTTTTATTGATCTGTATCCGAAAGTGAGGAAAAATTTTCCTGAGGCAAGAGAGGTTTCAAAAGAGGACAGATTAAAGCTAGGAAAAGAAATCATAAAAATCGCTACTGAATGCAAAATGGTAGTTAAGCCCTGTGCAGAGGGGGATGAACTTGCTGTCTACGGAGCCGATTGCAGCGGGTGTATGAAAATAGAAGATTATGAAAAAGCAATCGGGAAAAGTCTTGTCGTGCCAAAGAAGAAAGGGGCAAGGGCGGAGTGCGCCTGTTACCTGTCCTGTGATATAGGCGCGTACAATACCTGTATGCATCTTTGCAGATATTGCTATGCAAATGCAAAACCGGAAGTGATATACGAACAACACAAATTACATGATCCTACCTCGCCTTTTTTGATAGGCAATTATATGGATGGAGATAAGATACATGAAGTACCACAGAAATCATGGATAGATTTGCAGGAGAGGATACCCGGATTATAAGTAAAAAAGTAGTATAATTGAATGTATCATAGAGTAAAAAAGGAGAAGGTATGAGCAACATAAACGAAATGTTTGATATGAAACGAAAAGTTGTATGCGTACAAGGACTTGGGTTTGTAGGGGCGGCAATGTCCGTAGCTATAGCATCAGCCAGAGATAAATCTGATAATATTTTATACAATGTTATAGGAATTGATGTAGATAATGAGGCGGGCAGAAAAAAAGCCGGGTTAATTAATGAAGGCATTTTTCCGTTTGAAAACAGTGACAAAAAACTGGAAGAAAAATTGAAGGAAGCTTCAACCAAGGGGAATCTTAAAGCAACAACCGACAAAGAATATTTTAGTTTTGCAGACATTGTGGTAGTTGACATAAATCTTGATGTAAAATATGGAGAAGACCAATCCCCTTATTTGGATTTGGAACAGTTCAAAAATGCGATACATACTTTAGGAAGTCGTATAAAAGAAGACACATTGGTCTTGGTGGAAACTACGGTTCCACCGGGAACTTGTCAGAAAATAGTCAGACCTATAATAAAGGACGAGTTTGAAAAGAGAGGATTGACCGGACAGCCACATATTGCCCATTCATATGAGAGGGTGATGCCGGGGAAGAACTATCTCGATTCAATAATCAGTTATTGGAGAGTGTATTCAGGAATAGATGATGAATCTGCAGACATGTGTAAAGCATTTTTGGAGAGTGTTATTCGTACCGACGAGTATCCGCTGACAAGGCTAAAAAATACTACTTCAACAGAAACTGCAAAAGTATTGGAAAACTCATACAGGGCAACGACTATTGCATTTATGGAGGAATGGGGAAGATTTGCTGAAGCGGTAGATGTTGACATGTTTGAAGTAGTTGACGCAATTAGGATGCGGCCTACTCATTCCAATATGAGACAGCCGGGATTTGGGGTAGGAGGATATTGCCTCACAAAAGATCCTTATTTTGCAATGCTAGCTTCAAAGGATTTGTTTAACAGAGAAGATTTGGAGTTCCCGTTTTCGACAATGGCAGTGAGATATAATAATAAAATGCCGATTGTAAGCGTAGATTATCTTGAGCAAATACTAGGAGGATTAAAAGAAAAGAAAATATTGCTTTTAGGAGTTAGCTACAGACAAGATGTGGGGGATACAAGATATTCTCCTTCGGAGATTTTTGCAAGAGAAGTTATAAAACGTGGTGGAATTCTTACGTATCAGGATCCGCTTGTGGAAAGATGGACAGAGATGAATATAGATGTCGAAAGTGATATTCCGCAATTTGAAGGGTATGATGCGGTTGTATTTGCAGTCCAGCATAAAGAATATACCGAAATAGATTTTTCGGATATTCATACGGATAAAACAGTGCTGATTTTTGATGCAAACAGGGTTTTGACTGACGAGCAGATAGAGAAGATAAATAAGAACGGAAGCTTTATATTTAAAAGCATAGGAAGGGGAATGGGATTATGAAGATTTTAATAACCGGAGGCGCCGGTTTTATAGGTTATCACCTGACAAAAAAATTGGCAGGTGAAGGAAACCAAGTTGTAATTATAGATGATTTATCAAGAGGAGTTAAAGATTCTTTTTTTGATGAGTTACAACAGAAATATGATGTCGAATTGAGATCAGGGAATTTTCTCAAAAAAGAGACTGTAGAAAAAATAGAGGATGATTTTGATTATATATATCATTTAGCTGCTATTATAGGTGTTCAAAATGTTCTGGAGCATTCTTATGATGTTTTGTCAAATAATGTGATCCTTACCATTAATGCAATAGATATTGCAAAAAAACAAAAACATTTAAAGAGAATATTATTTGCTTCCACCAGTGAGATATATGCCGGGACACTAAATTATTATGGTTTGGAATTCCCGACGACAGAGGATACACCGCTTACTGTTTCAGATTTGAAACATCCAAGGACTTCCTATATGCTTTCAAAGATTTATGGGGAGGCATTGTTAAGACAGAGCAATTTGCCGTATACGATATTCAGACCTCATAATTTTTATGGACCTAGAATGGGAATGTCACATGTGATACCGGAGTTGCTCAGAAAAGCTTACAAAGATGAAAATAACGGAATATTACAGGTGTTTTCTGCAGATCATAAAAGAACATTTTGTTATATCGATGATGCGGTTGAATTGATTACAAGACTGGCGTACTGCGATAAGGCAGAAGGACAGGAGTTTAACATAGGTAATGAGAAACCGGAAGTCACTATGAGAGAGGTCGGGGAAATTGTAATTGAAGTAACGGGAGCAAAAATTGATATAGAAGCACTTCCGCCGTCGCCGGGATCACCGGAGAGAAGATGTCCTTCTATGAAGAAAACTGTTTCCTATGTAAAATATGAACCGCAGATATCTCTTAAGGAAGGTATAGAAAAAACATTTGACTGGTACAAGAAAAACATTTTTGACGGAGACGAAATTTGCGAGAAATAGACAATTGTAGATAGAGAGGGGATAGATTAATGATAAATATGGCAATACCTAATCTTACAGGGAATGAGAAAAAGTACTTGGACAATTGCATAGACTCTACGTTTGTTTCATCAGTTGGAGAATATGTCAATTGTTTTGAGAAGATGGTTGCCGATTCAACAGGGAGTATGGAAGCTGTTGCTACTTCTTGTGGGACAACAGGTATACATGCAGCATTGACTGCTGTCGGAGTATCATACAATGATTTGGTAATCATACCTTCATTTACATTCATTGCTACAGCAAATGCAATACACCACTGTGGAGCAGAGCCATGGCTTATGGAGATAAATAAAGACGATTGGTGCATAGATCCGTTTTTGGTTAAAAGGGAACTTGCAACAAACTGTGAAAAAGACGACAGTGGTGCTCTTATACATAAACCGTCCGGAAAACGAGTTGCCGCAATTATGCCTGTTTACACACTTGGAAATATTCCCAATATGCATATTTTTAATGATATTTCAAAAGAATATGGAGTGCCTTTAATAGTGGATGCGGCTTGTGCCATAGGAGCGAAATTTGAAGGGGAAGATTTTGGAAAATTGGCTGATTTGAGCATTCTGTCCTTCAATGGTAATAAAACCGTTACATGCGGAGGGGGAGGAGCTGTTGTGGGAAATAATGATGAAATGCTTCAACATGTTCGTCATCTTACCACTACGGCACGTGTATGGCCGGATTATGATTTTGATGAGCCCGGATTTAATTATCGAATGACTAATATTCAAGCCGGTGTCGGAGTGGCACAAATGGAGAGACTGAATGATTTTGTGGCAGTTAAAAGAAAAGTGCGCAAATATTACCAAAAAGCCTTTAGTGGATTGCAATCTAAAGGAATCGGAGTATTTCCGACGACTGATGGGGCATCTTGCTGGTTCTCAGGAATTGTTATGCCGGAGGGAAGTCTTCTGGAAGATTCAAAAGCAGTTTGTAGTAAACTAAAAGATGCGGGAATAGAAGCAAGAACATTTTGGAAACCGATACATTTGCAGAAACCATACGCAAATTGTCCAAAGACAGATACAAGCTTTACCGACTTGTTATGGCAACGCATAATTACATTGCCTTGTAGCACAAATATTTCCGATGAGGATTTAAGTGTGATTGACAAAACTGTAAATAGTATCTTTTCATAAAAAACTATCTTCTTCGGTCTTTACTGTTGATATAATATTTGTCCTTCGCATCATACATGAGATCTTCAGCATCCTTTTTTATATCCTGAAGATCGCAGGATGCATCGGCGGCATAAGCTCCACCGATTGAAGCGGACGCTTCACCGGATAAAAGCTCTGTAGCTTTGCGTGTCTGGGCATTAAAGCCACGAAGCGTCGGCTCGAAGGAGAAGGCCACAAATTCGTCTCCACCGACTCTGAAGACGTTATTTTCGCCGTATATTTCTGCCATTTTTTGAGCAACTGCTTTAATCAGCTCATCTCCGCGTTTATGTCCGAATTTGTCGTTTGTCAGTTTCAAAGAATTGACATCACACATGACATAACCATAAGGATAAATATTTTTGTTTTCTTCCTGAAATTTCATATATGCTCTTCTGTTGCCAAGTCCGGTAAGTTCATCAACATAACCGTATTTTCTGAGCGAGTTGTATTCACGGGTTATAATCTGAATGACTTCCATTCCCATGCTCACAAAGAAGATAAAAGAACCTATGCGCGAAAATGTGGCATATCCTGAAAGATTTCGATATCCTAAAAGATAAATAATTGAATCCAAAAGAACAAAAACAATAAGAGAGTTTATTCCTATAAATAAGAAATGCATATCTCCTTCGATTCCCTTATTTTTACAAAACTTATGATTGCTTATGAGCTCCAATACTATTATTAATAGCATTAAAAATGTATATACAAAGAAGACTCGTATACAATACCTTGAAGCCATATCGATGTCAAAACAAAATCGTGTAATAAGAATAAATGAAGAGTGAATTGTAGTCAAAACACATGGGACATAAAAAAATATTTTTTTTCGCTCTGAGGTGGTTGAATATATAAAAACAGACAGTGCAAAAAAGCACAGATGCATGCATATGTATTGGAGATTTCTTGTCAAAACAACGTTGTTGGTAACAAGACGGAAGAAACCTGTATCAAAGGTCATCCATATACCTGTTATGATTGCGGTTATTGCCAGAGCAAAAATATTGAAACCATCGGTCTTTGTATGCAACCCATATTTCAGAAACA
>JAILHT010000055.1 GCA_024695665.1 Lachnospiraceae bacterium | reverse complement strand
CGGATCTCATGACTGGTTCACATGGTCAAAATCATTGCACACATTCCTTTCCGAGATTGCTTTTGTAAAATAATAATTGATAAATAATTGTGTTATAACCGACCCACTGTTATGGTAAAATTATCATAACGGTGGGTTTTTGCCCGAATTTAAAAAAGGGAGGTATTTGTCATGGAAAATGAAGAAATCGTAAGAATGCCTATGATTGGAGATGTAGCTCCTTCATTCAGAAGTATAACAACAAAAGGAAAGATCAATTTTCCGGAGGATTACAAGGGAAAGTGGGTTGTGTTTTTCTCGCACCCGGCTGATTTTACTCCGGTATGTACGACGGAATTTATAGCGCTCGCAAAGAGATACGGCGAGTTTAAGGAGATAAATACCGAGCTTTTGGGACTCTCCATCGACTCGGTTCACTCGCATCTGGCATGGGTCAAGAGCATTGAGAATATAGACTGGAAAGGCGAGGGAAAAGTGTGTGTACCGTTCCCTATAGTTGCCGACATAACAATGAATGTTGCGAACGCCTACGGAATGCTTCAGAGTGTCGCAAAGACGCAGACCATCAGAGCCGTATTTATAATAGATCCGGAGTCGATTGTGAGGGCTATTTTGTATTATCCTATGTCGACCGGAAGAAATATAGATGAGATAAAAAGGGTTGTCCTTTCGCTTCAAAAACACGACAGGGACAATGTCTCTACACCTGCTGACTGGAATCCGGGGGATGATGTGCTCATGGGCGCACCGCTTACACTCGAGGATGCAACGGACAGGATAAAAGATGCAGGGGATGAGATAGTGGCTTACGACTGGTATCTCACCGCAAAAAAGGACAAGAAAGATATGACGGAAGAGTTTAAGTCGACAAAAGACAAAATCTGGCTTGAAGATGAAAACGGAAAAACCATAGCATGGATAGAATTTCCTGAGATAGAGCCAAATGTGGTTGAGGTTACGCACACTGTTGTTGGACCTGAACTCAGAGGGCGCGGAATGGCCGGAAAACTCACAAGATGCATGGCAAAAAAACTTATAGCGGAAGGCAAAAAAGCAAAGCTCAGCTGTTCTTATGCGATAAAGTGGTTCAATGAGAACAGGGAATGTGAGGCTGCGCTTTTGAATCCTGATGCAGAGTATGCAAAAGTGGGCACGCCGGAGGGAATGTCTTGCAAGATATGATAAAGCTTTACATGGCTCCTATGGAGGGGCCTACCGGATATGTTTTCAGGAATGCGTTCAATGAAGTGTTCGGCGGGATCGACAGATATTTCACTCCTTTTGTTACGGGCTTAAACCTTGGGGACAAGGAAAAGAGGGATATCTGCCCTAAGAACAATGCCGGGATGGATGTTGTCACGCAGATTCTCACCAGAAGAACGGACGAGTTTTTGTCGGTGGCAAATTTTATTCATGACGAGTACGGATATGAGAGGATAAATATAAATCTCGGATGTCCGTCCGGAACTGTCGTCAGCAGAAACAGGGGAGCCGGTTTTCTCGCAATACCGGATGAACTGGATAGATTTTTATATGAGATATTTGAGAAGTCGCCGATAAAGATATCCCTAAAGACCAGGATTGGCGTTGAGAGCACTGATGAGTGGGACAGACTGTTATCCATATACGAAAAATATCCGCTTGATGAACTTATAATCCATCCGAGGCTCAGGACGGATTTTTACAAGAATGAGATAAAGACTGAGACTTTCAAAAAAGCGTGTGAGATAAGTAAGCACAGTCTCTGTTACAACGGAGACATCAACACGACAGAAGATTTCAAACGTGTCACGGATGAATTTACAAACATCGATGCCGTCATGATAGGTAGGGGATTGTTAAAAAATCCGTTTCTTATCGAGGAGATCAGGCACTCGGTGGACGAGAGTGCACCGCTCACACCGCCAGATGAAAGAGACAAAAAAGTAAAAGATTTTTTGAGATTGCTGGAAAAAAATTATCTGGCCTCAATGCCCGGCGGTGAGAAAAATACTCTCGCGAAACTCAAAGAACTTTGGGTTTATCTGGGTGAGGGCAGAACGGATTTCAAGAGAGCATTAAAGGAAATAAAAAAGGCACGATACCTGGATGAGTATCATGCCGCTATGAGCACTGTTGTTATCCGCTAAATCAGAGAAAGAGGATTTCATCTTTGTTTTTTGCAAAGAAGATTTCTTCTTTTTCCTCGATTAGTGCACTGCCGTTTGTGCCTTCGGTTATCTCGGCGACAAGTGCATCTTTTGATGATATTGAGACTGCCAGAAGAAACTCTACCGCGTCGGTATAGAGAGTGTCTTTTATGGGGGTCTCATTTTTTGCGAGTATGTATTGAACTTTTCCAAGCGATGTGTAGTCACATTTTACGGACATAAGAACACCGGCCTGTTTTGTGAGTATATTCGATGCGGCAAGGCCTTCCTGGGTGGCCTTCTGATAGGCCCTTACGAGTCCTCCGGTTCCAAGGAGAACACCGCCGAAATATCTTGTGACAACGACTGCCACATCGTGTATCTCTTCTTTTAAAAGTACATCGAGCATAGGTCTTCCGGCTGTCTGTGCCGGCTCTCCATCGTCAGAGCATCTGCTTATCTCATTGTTTGTACCGCAGACAAAAGCGGAGCAGTTGTGGCGCGCATCCCAGTATTCTTTTTTCTTTGACTGGATGAAGGCAAGTGCTTCTTCCTCATTTTTTACGGGGCAAACGCTCGCTATAAATCTGGATTTTTTTTCTATTATCTCCGCAGATCCGCCCTCGTATACAAATTTGAAATATTCCATAAAAACTCCTTTACCCAAAGGATTATAGCATGAAGACAAGTCCAAAATCCATACTGCGACAATTTGCCGGAAAATAGGCCGCAATTTGCCGGAAAATAAGTGACAAGTTTTTCGGAAACATAAATAAGTTTCTCCTAACAAGCCTTGAATTTGTTAGACAGGAAAAGTTGTTGAAACTTTAAATGTATTATGTCAGGTTGAAGTTTTTTAAAATGTCAAATCCTAAGAGTAGTGCTTTCTCGTGGGAGTCGGTTCCAAATTCGCGCGCGTCATAATCGTGAACATTTGCGAGTGAATCTGCAGTGAAGAGAAACTGCCCGAATGAAGCGCCTCTCTTTCTGCAGCAGGCGGCAAGAGCGGAGCATTCCATCTCGACAACCGAGCATCCTTCTTCTTTTCTGTATTCGACCATATCTTTTGTCTCCCTGAAAAAACCGTCCGTCGTCCAGGTTGTGCAGGTTTGAAACGGAAGGTTGTGGTCGGTGAAGCATTTTTCAATAACCTCGATAGGCTTAGAATCCATCTCGATATATCTTGATGCCGGCAGATAATGGTATGAGGTACCCTCGTCCCGGAGAGCTTTGGTCGGCACGATAAATGCGTTTTCCGGCATTTCGGTCAGGACGCCGCAGGAGCCTGTGGCAATCACTTTTTTACAACCGCAGGATATAAGAGCGTCCACAAGCGATGTGGAAGCCGGAGCACCGATAGGTGACTGGACAAGGCACATATCCTCACCGTCAATATTTACAATATATATTTTTACAACCTTTGATACGGTTATGAACTCATCAGCAACAGTTGCTTTATGTGCTGCAGCATATTTGTCGACAACATCACCCAGAAAAGCAAAAAGACATTTTTCCGGGAGAACCAGATCTTTGCTGTCGTGGTTTGGCGCTATGACTTCCTTTGAAAAATCATCATATTCGAGTATAGGAATTTCATTTTTTATTATCATAATCTTGGCCCCCATTTTATAGGTCATTTTTTATCCGTGTAAAATATTCAGTGTCGCTTTCGTGGTGGATGTATGCCCCGCATTTCTTTTGTACGGCAAGGCTTGCCGGATTGTCTTTGTTTACGGACAGGTACGCTTCCGTTATATCAAAATCTTTAGCTTTTTCTAAAACAAGTTTGAGCCCGGCAGTTGCGTATCCCATACCGCGGTATTCCTTTGAGATGCCGTATCCGATGTGTCCGGCACCTTCCCTCAAAAAGTCGTTCAGATAGTGTCTTAGGTTGAAGATACCAACATATTTCTCATTGTCGGAGAGGACAAATGTAGTATCCGCAACGAAACCATCAGGGAGATTTTTTCCGAGTGAGTAGTCTCGTTTTAGCTCGATCCACTCGAGAAAACGGTCATAATTGTAGCCATACACACTGTTATAAAAACCGTTCTCATCTTCGGGAAAACGCATAAACAGATCATAACATTTTTTGTAATCGGAATCCTGAACTCTGATAAGTTTCATTGCCATACCTCCTAAAAATTATTGTTTACGAGTATAGCCATTGTGATAGCGGAGGTCAAGGTACCTTTTTTAGATTTGCTATTCTAACGCGATTCAAATATAATGTAACGGATAGTGGAGGATTGTGTTCATGAACTATGGAAAAAACGGCGCAACAAAAAGAGATCGACAGCTTAGTGCTAATGCGCCTAAAGTTGCAAATAAATTTATATTGTTATTTTGGAAAGTTTTACTTGTCGCAATCGTGGCTTTGCTTGTTGCGGGTATTACCGGCGGGATCGGTATATTCAAAGGAGTAATAGCATCCGCGCCTGCAGTTACAATCGATGATGCCACACCTACGGGATATCTTTCTACTGTTCTTGACACGGACGGCAATGTGACGGCAACTCTCGTCGCATCCGGATCGAACCGTGTGTATGCAACTATAGATGAGATACCTGAGGACTTGCAGCATGCCTTCGTCGCAATCGAGGACGAGAGATTCTATGAGCATAATGGAATAGATATCTATGGTATAGTGAGAGCCGGAATCACCGGAATCACCTCGGGAAGATTTTCTCAGGGAGCAAGTACACTGACACAGCAGCTCATAAAAAATAATGTTTTTACCGATTGGACAAGTGAGACGTCGCTTGCAGATAAGCTCGAGAGAAAGATTCAGGAGCAATATCTTGCGATTGAGCTTGAGAAGAAGGTTACAAAAGACTGGATCATGGAGAATTATCTCAATACCATAAACCTTGGGCAGAACACCCTCGGCGTACAGGCTGCATCCAGCAGATATTTTGGAAAGGATGTATCGGAACTTACACTTTCGGAGTGCGCGGTTATAGCCGCTATCACTCAGAATCCATCCAAATACAATCCGATAAGTCATCCGGAGGACAATGCGGAGAGACGTGAAAAAGTTCTTAAAAATATGCTTTCACAGGGATACATCACTCAGGAAGAGTTTGATGAGGCCATGGCGGATGATGTTTATTCGAGAATTCAGATAGTAAACGGCGAGACGCTTGAGAGTGGGGATGTAAGTTCTTATTTCGTTGACGAACTCACAGATCAGGTTATTCAGGATCTCATGGATCTTAAGGGTTACACGGAGACGCAGGCATACAAGGCACTTTACAATGGTGGTCTTACCATTTATTCAACCCAGAATTCGAGCGTGCAGAGCATAGTTGACGAGGAGGTAAACAACCTTGAAAACTATCCTACACAGCCAGAGTATTCTTTCTCATACAGACTTACCGTTCTCAAGGCAGACGGAAGTTATGAGAATTATTCGGAAGCGACAATGCTTTCATATTATCAGGCGGCAAACAGCGATTACGACATAAATTTTGCATCTCAGGAGGAGGCCGCGGCGGCCATTGAGGCATACAAGGCAGAGATTCTCGAGGAGGGCGATACGATACCGGAGGGTTATGAGTCTGTTGTTTATACACTTCAGCCTCAGGTCGCGCTTACAATAATGAACCATGAGACCGGTGAGGTTGTTGCCATGGCCGGAGGACGAGGCGACAAGACTGCAAGCAAGACTTTAAACCGTGCTACAGACACAACGAGACAGCCGGGATCAACCTTCAAGATTTTGGCAGCATATGCACCTGCACTTGATTATGGCGGAATGACTCTTGCATCTGTTGAAGATGATGCTCCTTACTCTTACGAGAATGGAACTTCATTAAAGAACTATGACAATTCATATCGTGGATGGACAACCTTCAGGGAGGCCATCACGAACTCTATAAATATAGTGACGGTAAAGGCACTCACGGAAGTTGGTGTGGACGTCGGATTCAGATACATTCAGGATTTTGGATTTACGACTATAGTTGAGGATGACAATGTTCAGTCGCTTGCCTTAGGAGGACTTACAAACGGTGTCAAGAACCTTGAACTCACGGCGGCTTACGCTACGATAGCAAACAGCGGAACCTA
Source organism: Lachnospiraceae bacterium (assembly GCA_024695665.1). Lineage (GTDB taxonomy): Bacteria > Bacillota > Clostridia > Lachnospirales > Lachnospiraceae > JAILHT01. The sequence continues at coordinate 14,359 of JAILHT010000055.1, read as the reverse complement.
TATCAAACCTAGATTTTACACAAAGATTTTGGATCACGACGGAAATGTTCTTATAGATAACACACCGCAGGAAAAGACAGTTCTCAAGGAATCCACAGCATGGCTTTTGACAAATGCCATGGAGGATGTTGTAACATCCGGAACAGGAACCGCAGTAAATTTCGGAAACATGGCAATCGCAGGAAAAACCGGAACCACAACAAAGAACAGAGATGCGCTCTTTGCCGGATTTACTCCTTATTATACTTGTGTTGTATGGGGAGGCTATGACGACAACACCCCACAGGCAAGCGGAACGACAAGCTACCCTAAGGCAATTTGGAAGGCTGTCATGAGCAGGTTGCACGAGAATCTTGAGTACAAAGATTTTGAAATGCCGGATTCCATAGTCACTGCACAGGTTTGTAAGAAATCCGGAAAACTTGCAATATCAGGTGTATGTGAAGCGGATCCTAGAGGAAGCATGGTGATCACCGAGTACTTCGATGAGGCGACGGTTCCTACCGAATATTGCGACCACCATTGTTCGCTTACAATATGTGCTGAGTCCGGATACCAGGCAGGAGATTACTGCCCGATGGAACTTCGTATACCTAGTGTATATATCCTGGGAGGAGATGCCGGATCGGCGGACGATCCGTACAGGATAAGCCTCGAGAATGCGACAACGCTCTGCCCGGTACACGGAGGAGTGATACCTGCCGCTCCGTCGGTTATCAACCCGTCATCCGATACGGCAATAACGACGACACCTGCAGCGACAACAGATGCCGCAACCGGCACAACAGATGCCGCAACCGGCACAACAGATGCCACGGCCGGTACGACAGACGCCACCACCGGCACGACAGATGCCACGGCTGGAACAACAGCCGGCACGACAACAGATGAATCTTATTTGAATCAGTAGATATTATGTAACAGCATATATGATAGATGTTTAAGGAAATGCCTCGGCTTAAAAGCCGGGGCATTTTACTGTTTAGGTGAATTCTTTGTCGAGACGACCGGAGCCTTTGCCGGGCCGGTCTCGGTCAAGGTTTGATGGTCGATGGTTCAGGATCGTTGCCCGACCCGGGCAGTTTGTAATCTGCCGGGGCTAAAAAAACCCGGGCCGGGCGGGAATACCGCTCATCTATTCATTTTTCAAATCCTAAGCCTGAAAATACCTTGATTTTGCAAGGATTTGTCTGCTCCGGGGAAAGCCATTCAGGCTCAGAATTCTGAAATCAAGGATGCGATATGTAAAAACAAATGATTTCTTCGCGGTAGTACCGCTCAGAAATTGAATAGACAGAAGTAGAGCGGTAAAACTCTTAAAAAACCATCGAATAACCGTAAAAACAGGCTATTTTTACGGCTCAGAATGGGCTTATATTTTGTGTGAGCGGTATTGGCATATTTCAGCCTGTGGCCAATCCCCCCCGCTGAGATGTATGTGTCTCGAGGATGCGCAGAGATTTGAATATGACGGAGTCAATGATATTCGCAATCCGCTTTGTTGCTTCATCATAACGCAGAGTACTTCTTTATCGCGTTAGAAAAACAGTTAGAAAAATCTGAAAATATTTGATAAAAAATGTGTTGACAATATGTAAATGCATAGTTATAATACATTTTGTTGCGAAACACAATGCCCAGTCGCCAAGCGGTAAGGCAACGGACTCTGACTCCGTCATTTCCAAGGTTCGAATCCTTGCTGGGCAGCTAAAAAAACCACTCAAGAAATTGAGTGGTTTTTTTGTACTCTGAGTGGACGAAATAAAACGGTTCGAATCCTTGCTGGGCAGCTAAAAAAGCACTCGAGAAATCGAGTGCTTTTTTGTACTCTTAGTAGTATTGACAAAACCGAACATACGTTCTAAAATGGGCATACAAATAAGAGGATATGCCTATGGAAAACGAAGTGATAAGCCAGCATAGGGAAAATTTTATAACGGTGATATGTCAGCACAATCCGGACGGGAGCGTTATACCTAGGAGGATAAAGATACTTGATGAGGACGGGGAATACCAGACGTACACGATTCATGCATACAAGGTTTTGGACAATACGAACAAGGTCAGATTGCCGAGTGAGGTGTGGGTCAGCTCGTCCATTGTGAATTATGAGTGCAAGATAACTGTTTTTGAGACGGAAAAGAGGCTCAGGCTCATATACAGAAAGTACGATGGAAAATGGATCTTGAGAAATATCTTTTAGATGACAATAGCCCGTTATAATAAAAGAAGTGTTGCTTTATATTTGCGATGGCAGGTGGAAGGCAACATTTTTTGTTTTAGTGTGTTGACAAATTTACATACCGGTGCTATCTTTATTTCAGATGTTAGCACTCTACATTATCGAGTGCTAACAGAAAAAGTAAGACAGTCACTTTAGAGAGCAAGACATTTCAAGAGGAGAACGGATTTCAATTGGAGGGCAGAATGGAGCTTGACGAGAGAAAGATCAAGATACTTGATACCATCATAAGAACATATTTGGAGACAGGAGAGCCGGTAGGCTCGAGAACAATATCCAAGTATACGGATTTGAATCTGAGCTCCGCAACAATTAGAAATGAGATGTCGGACCTTGAGGATTTGGGTTATATCATTCAGCCACATGCATCGGCAGGAAGAATCCCTTCCGATAAGGGTTACAGATTTTATGTAGATCATCTGATGACTGAAAAAGACAAAGAGATATCCGATATGAAGGATTTTGTCATAGAGCACACAGAGCGTATGGAAAGTGTTTTGAAGCAGGTAGCACAGATGCTTGCACAGACGACAAATTACGCCACGATGATCACATCCCCGGTAAAGAAAAACAACGCGATAAAGTTTGTTCAGATATCAAAACTTGATGAGGAACAGTTGCTTGCAGTTGTGGTTCTCGGAGGAAATGTCGTAAAGAACAAGGTGATAAATCTTACTGAACCGATGGACAATGAGACTCTTATGAAGCTCAACTTCCTGTTGAACAACAGTTTGAATGGGAAAGCACCAATGGATATAAGTCTTGGAATTATAAGCGGACTTAAAGAGCAGGCCGGTGAGCATGTCGATATCGTAAGCGTTGTGCTTGATGCGATTGCAGAGACCATAACCCAGGAGGATTTGGAAGTATACACAAGCGGAGCAACAAATATTTTCAAATATCCGGAGCTTTCGAGTTCGGAAAATGTCAGCAATCTAATATATGCACTTGAGGAGAAGAAAGAGCTTGCCGAGTTCGTTTCAGAGAATGCGGACAGCGACGAGGAGATAAAGGTTTATATCGGCGATGAGAGTGATATAAAGACCATGAAGGATTGCAGCGTTGTGACAGCAACCTACGACCTTGGCGAGGGAATGAAAGGCACTGTGGGAATCATAGGTCCGAAGAGAATGGATTATGAGAAAGTGCTCACAAACCTGAAAGAGATAAAAAAACAGATGAACGGTCTGTTTAATAATACAAAAACAAAAGGAATAGAGGTGAAATCAGATGGCGAATAAAAGCGAAGAAAATTTGGATGAGCTTTTAAAGAAAGTGACTGAACCTGAATCTGATTCAAAAGAGGATACAAAAGAGGAAAAAACAACGGAGTGCGAAACCGAAGAGAAGGAAGCAACCTCCGAAGAGAATAGTGAAGAACAAAAAGAGGACGAGAAGGATTCCAAAGATAAGAAGGATGAAATTATAGAGGACCTCAACGACAGGATCAAAAGACAGATGGCGGAATTCGAGAACTTCAGAAAGAGAAGTGAGAAAGAAAAGAGTCAGATGTACGATATGGGCATTAAAACCTTTGCGGAAAAGATACTTCCGGTTGTGGACAACTTCGAGAGGGGACTCGCACAGGTGCCTGAGGAGAACAAGAGTGATTCTTTTGTCGACGGAATGAATCTTGTTTACAAACAGATTCTCACAGCATTTGATGAGATAGGAATAAAACCTATCGAGACAGAAGGAAAAGAATTTGATCCAAACCTTCACAACGCGGTGATGCATGTGGAAGACGAAAACTTCGGAGACAACATGATTGTCGAAGAATTTCAAAAAGGATATACATACCACGATACAGTGGTGAGACACAGTATGGTAAAAGTAGCAAACTAACTCAAAGAAAATGAGGAGGAAAATAACATGAGCAAGATAATCGGAATTGACTTGGGAACAACAAACAGCTGCGTATCTGTAATGGAAGGTGGAAAACCTACCGTTATCGCAAACCAGGAAGGAGCAAGAACAACCCCTTCTATCGTAGCTTTTACAAAGACAGGTGAGAGACTTGTCGGAGAGCCGGCTAAGCGTCAGGCAGTTACAAATGCTGAGAAAACAATCTCTTCTATAAAGAGACATATGGGATCTGACTACAAGGTTACTATTGATGACAAATCATACAGCCCACAGCAGATTTCAGCTATGATCCTTCAGAAGCTTAAAGCTGATGCAGAAGGATACCTCGGAGAGACAGTATCAGAAGCGGTTATCACTGTACCTGCATACTTCAATGATGCTCAGCGTCAGGCTACAAAGGATGCCGGAAAGATTGCAGGACTCGATGTAAAGCGTATTATCAACGAGCCTACAGCAGCAGCTTTGGCATACGGACTTGACAACGAGAAAGAGCAGAAGATCATGGTATATGACCTCGGTGGTGGTACATTCGATGTTTCAATCATTGAGATCGGTGAGGGTGTCATCGAAGTTCTTTCAACAAACGGAGATACAAAGCTCGGTGGAGATGACTTCGATAATGTGATCACACAGTGGATGATCGATGAGTTCAAGAAGGCAGAGGGCGTTGACCTTTCAACAGACAAGATGGCTCTTCAGAGACTTAAAGAAGCAGCAGAGAAAGCAAAGAAAGAGCTTTCTTCAGCAACAACAACAAACATCAACCTTCCGTTCATCACAGCTACAGCTGAGGGACCGAAGCATTTTGATATGAACCTTACAAGAGCAAAATTTGATGAGCTCACACATGACCTTGTAGAGAGAACAGCAATCCCTGTACAGAACGCTATGAGAGACGCAGGTCTCACAAATGCAGACCTTGGACAGGTGCTTCTCGTTGGTGGATCTACACGTATCCCTGCAGTACAGGAGAAGGTACGTCAGTTGACCGGAAAAGAGCCTTCAAAGAACCTGAACCCTGATGAGTGCGTTTCAATCGGAGCAGGTATCCAGGGTGGTAAGCTTGCAGGTGACGCAGGAACAGGAGATATCCTTCTTCTTGATGTAACACCGCTTACACTTTCAATTGAGACAATGGGAGGAGTTGCTACTCATCTTATCGAGAGAAATACAACAATCCCTACAAAGAAGAGCCAAATCTTCTCTACCGCAGCTGACAATCAGACAGCCGTTGATATCAACGTAGTACAGGGTGAGAGACAGTTCGCAAGAGACAACAAGTCACTCGGACAGTTCAGACTCGATGGAATCCCACCTGCACGTCGTGGTGTTCCACAGATTGAAGTTACCTTCGACATCGATGCAAACGGTATTGTAAACGTATCTGCTAAGGATCTCGGAACAGGAAAAGAGCAGCACATCACAATCACATCCGGAACATCAATGAGTGACGATGAGATCGATAAGGCTGTTAAGGAAGCTGCTGAGTTCGAAGCACAGGACAAGAAGAGAAAAGAAGCAATCGATGCAAGAAATGATGCCGACGCATTTGTATTCCAGACAGAGAAAGCTCTCGAGGAAGTTGGAGCAAGCATAGATGCTGCAGACAAGTCAGCTGTTGAAGCAGACATTGCAGCAGTAAAGGCTATCCTTGATGCACATCCACAGGCTGAGGAGATGTCTGAGGCAGATGTTGCAGACCTCAAGGCAGCACAGGAGAAACTTACAAACTCTGCACAGAAGGTATTCGCTAAGATGTATGAGAAGACCCAGCAGGCACAGGGCGGAGCTGGCCCTGATATGAATGCCGGCGGAGCTTACCAGGGAGAACCGACAGGAAGCTCATCATCAGCAGATGATGATGTTGTTGACGCAGATTTCAAGGAAGTTTAATCCGAAGTTAACATATAAGCCGTGAATGCGGCAAACCATGGGAACCAGGCATGAAAATCTTTAATAAAAAAGATTTTTGGCTGGTTTTCATGCTTGACGGAACGAAAGTTATTTATATTAGGCAAAATGATTTAGGTAGGACGATATGGCAGATAAGAGAGATTATTACGAGGTGCTCGGAGTCGACAAAAATGCCGACGACGCAGCACTGAAAAAAGCCTTCAGACAGATGGCGAAAAAATATCATCCGGATATGAATCCGGACAATCCCGAAGCCGAGCAGAAGTTCAAGGAAGTTCAGGAGGCATATGCGGTTCTCTCGGATCCTGACAAGAGAAGACAGTATGATCAGTTTGGCCATGCGGCGTTTGAAAACGGCGGCGGTGGCGGAGCAGGCGGATTTGATTTCTCCGGAATGGATATGGGAGATATATTCGGAGACATATTCGGAGACTTTTTCGGCGGCGGAAGAGCAAGAAACGACAACGGACCGAGAAAAGGTGCAAACTTAAGAGCACAGGTCAGAATCACATTTGAGGAGGCAATCTTCGGATGTGAGAAAGAACTTGAGATCGTGCTCAAGGATGAGTGTACCAAGTGTCACGGAACGGGAGCAAAGCCGGGAACGACAAAAGAAACCTGTAGAAAATGTGGCGGAAAAGGAAAGATTGTATACACAACACAGTCGCTTTTCGGAACCATGCAGAATGTAACGACCTGTCCGGACTGTAACGGAACCGGCCAGGTGGTAAAAGAGAAGTGTCCTGACTGTCACGGTACAGGATATGTTGCCAACAGAAAGCATATCAAGGTGGCTATCCCTGCCGGAATAGACGACGGACAGAGTGTACGTATAAGAGACAAAGGCGAGCCGGGAAGAAATGGCGGACCTAGAGGAGACCTTCTTGTAGAAGTTGTTGTATCCAGACATCCAATATTCCAGAGACAGGATATGAATATATTCTCGACAGCACCAATAAGCTATGCACAGGCTGCACTCGGCGGAGACTTAAGAATCAACACTGTTGACGGCGATGTGGTTTACGAGGTAAAACCGGGAACACAGACTGATACAAGAATCAGACTCAAAGGAAAAGGAGTCCCTTCACTTCGAAATAAGAACGTGAGAGGAGATCACTACGTAACACTCGTTGTTCAGGTGCCTACGGGACTCAATGAGGCCGCAAAGGAAGCATTGAGAAAGTTCGATGAGGAGACCGGAAACTCCTTGGCAAAGGCAGCTCAGGCGGCAAGCACCACCACGGATGAAAACAAAGGTGGAAAAAAGAAAAAAAGCTTAAAAGACAAAATAAAAGAGTCTTTTGAGGACTTGTAAGGAGGACATTGTTGACCTTCGGACAATCATAGAAAGACAGATGAAAAAGGGAAGCGAAAGCTTCTCTTTTTTGTGCGGAAAAAGCGCGGAAAATGGCTTCGAATGACAGAATGCGTCCTTGCTGTTTGGCAGCCTTAGTGAACAAATAAAACTATATACAAAGCAGTGTACTGTCCAATATCAAATACTGTTCTATCAGCGGTGGACAGAACATAATGTACAAGAGTTTATGGAAGTTGAACATTTTCTTCTCTATTTCATCTAGGTAATTATGACTAAATAACCATTGTGAATTGTCTCAAGATATAGTATTATCTGATACGGATGGATACTATATAACAGCTTAGTAGTTTTTGAGAGGTGCGCACTATGGCACAGGCTATTATGGTTACCGAAGAAAAGAAAGATGACTTCAGAAAATGGTGTTTCCACGAGACTGTCAGAATAGAGAGAGACAAGCAGGAACTCAAGGAGATGAAGTCAAAATTTGAGCAGGAGAAGAAGGCTTTTTATGATGAGAAGGTGACTTACGAGAGTAAGCAGAGAATCGAGAAAGCCCGCTTCGAGAATGAAAGTCATATTTTCGATATGAAGCTCAAGATCCTTGAGGATGAGCTTAGAAAGATGGCAGCTGAGAGAGAAGAACTCAAGAGGGAGCGCGAGTACACCGAGATGAAAGTATCGGAAGCAAAGAACGTGGGAAATTATGTTTTCTTTGCCGGTGTATATACTGAAGATGCGCTCAAAAAGAGATACAAGAACCTCATGAAGATATATCATCCTGACAACCTTGACGGAGATGAAGCGACTCTTTTGGCGATTCAGGAAGAATATGAGAGAATTTTAAAGGCTCTTTAAAAAATATAGAATACCCAGCAAAATCTCTATGCCGGATACCGGCATAGAGATTTTGCTTTTAACCGGAATTTAACCTGCATAGGTGAAAGTGATTAGATATGAGATTGTTGAATGAATATCTCCGAGAGAGGTTTGGATGCAAAGTATATAAAATAGCCTTAAACGGCGGATTCACATGCCCAAACAGGGATGGAAAGATCTCTTACGGTGGTTGCATCTTCTGTTCTGAAGGTGGAAGCGGCGAGTTTGCGGGAAATGTCGAAGAGAGCATAACAGAGCAGATTGAAAATGGGAAAGAAAAGGTTTCAAAAAAGATAAAGGACGGAAAATATATAGCTTACTTTCAGGCATACACCGGAACCTACGGACCTTTTGAAAAATTAAAAGCGCTATACACCGAGGCGATAAATCATCCGGATATTGTTGCTCTTTCGATTGCGACAAGGCCTGATTGCCTGCCCGAGGAAGTGCTTGATCTGCTTGAGAAACTGGCAAAGATAAAACCTGTCTGGGTGGAGCTTGGACTTCAGACAATCCATGAGAGGACGGCTGTATATATAAGGCGGGGTTATGACAACAGCGTGTATGATACCGCTGTGAGAGAACTGAAAAAACGTGGAATAGAAGTGATAACACATGTGATATTGGGGCTTTACGACGAGACGAAAGAGGAGATGCTTCAGACCGTAAAATATGTTTGTGACAGCGGTGCGGACGGCATCAAGCTTCAGCTGTTGCATGTCCTTAAAGGGACGGATTTGGAGAAAGAGTACATGGACGGCAGGGTGAATATTTTGTCGGAGGATGAATATATCGATATTCTGAAGGAATGTGCAAAGATAATACCGGACAATGTGATAGTTCACAGACTTACCGGGGACGGTGACAAAAAATTGCTTATAGAACCGATGTGGAGCGCAAACAAGAGGCATGTTATGAACCGGATACGCAAAGAATTGTTTTAGCAACACAATTCTGTTACAATGGCAAAAGCAGTAGAGTTGGGAGGTTTAAAAAATGGAGTCAATGAAGGATTACGAAAAAGAGCTTGAACGCTCATTCAGAAAGATTGAGGAGGGCGATATTCTGACAGGAACTGTCATCGCCGTGTCCGAGGAGGAAGTCACACTCGATCTTGCGTATTATACACAGGGCGTTATAAAAGTTGAGAATATGAGCAACGACCCGAATTTTTCGGTATTTGAGAGTGTCAAGGTCGGTGACGAGATAGAGGCCACCGTTGTGAAGGTGGATGATGGAAGAGGAAATATCGAGCTTTCAAAAAAAGAGGCAAATGACATACTTGCCTGGGACAAACTTGCGGAGATGCTTGAGAATGAGACTATCGTGTCCGTGAAGATTGCGGAGAGCGTAAATGCCGGAGTTGTTACATTCTTAGAGGGAATAAGAGCATTTATTCCTGTATCACAGCTCTCAACAAACTATGTGGAGGATCTTGACGCCTGGGTTGGAAAAACTATAGATGTCAGAGTTATAACAGTAGATAAAGACAAAAAGAAGCTTGTCCTTTCCGGAAAATCGGTTGCAAGAGACAGGGAGGAAGAGGCGAGAAACCACAAGATATCAATGCTTGTGCCGGGAAGTATCGTCGAAGGAAAGGTTGAGACCATAAAACCTTACGGAGCGTTTGTTTCTTTGGGAGACGGACTTGACGGACTTATCCATATATCACAGATATCACAGAAGAGAATTTCTTCGCCGTATGAGGTTTTGAAAGAAGGCCAGACTGTCAAGGTAAAGATTTTGAATACAAATGACAACAGAATCAGCCTCAGCATGAAAGCACTTGAGGAGGAGATGGTCGACACCGAACCGAGCCCTGAGGTGGAGGAATATGTTTCGGGTGAGACGGTATCAACGTCTCTTGGAAGCCTTCTTGCAGGGATAAAACTTGATTGATCGGTGAAAGCAACGGAGTGAAAGATGTACAGTATAGATACAAAAATAAGGTACAGTGAAATAGACAAAAACAGGAAGCTAAAGCCGCTTGCACTTTTGAATCTATTGCAGGATTGTTGTACCTTCCAGTCGGAGGATGTGGGCAATACGGGCATATCGATGAGAGATATGAACAGAGCCTGGATTTTGAATTCATGGCAGGTGATAGTTTTTAAGGATGTAAAGCTCGGCGATTTGGTTACTGTTTCCACGATGCCATATGAGTTCAAAGGCTTTTTCGGAATGAGATGCTTTGAGATAAAGGACAAAAAGACAGGTGAGAGAATTGCCATAGCGAATTCCGTGTGGACCTATTTGAATACAAAGACAGGCACGCCTGCCAGAATAGAAAAAGAGATACAGGAGATGTACGGCATAGATGAGCTTATAGATTTCGACTGGGCCGGAAGAAAGATACCGATCCCCGAAAATCTTGAAAAACTTGAGGCTTTCGATGTCAGAGGAAGCTTTATAGATACAAACAATCATGTGAACAACGCGTGGTATGTTGAACTGGCCGCAGAAAACCTGCCGGAAGATTTTTCGTACAATGCGATGAGAGTCGAATACAAAAAATCGGCAGTTTTAGGTGACAGACTCATGCCTATGATATGTCGTGGCACTGACAAAAATGTTGTTGTGATGGCCGATGAGGACGAGAATCCATACGCGACCGTCGAATTCTACAGTGTGTAAATGCTGTAAAGAACAGTAAAGGAAAAATATATGAAACTTGGAGAAACGCAGACACTTACAGTAGCAAAAAAGGTTGATTTCGGAGTATATCTCTTTGAGAACGACAATCCCGATGAGAGGGTGCTTTTGCCTGCAAAACAGGTTCCGGAGGGAACAAAACAGGGAGACAAACTGAAAGTTTTCCTATATAAAGATTCGGAGGATCGCCTCATAGCGACGGTGAAAGAACCAATGCTTGAAGTCGGCGGATTTGCTCCTCTCAAGATAAAAGATTTCGGAAAAATCGGTGCTTTTCTCGATTGGGGGCTTGAGAAAGATCTTTTCCTTCCATACAAGGAGATGGTAGGTCATATTGAAGTTGGAGACGAGATACTTGTAAGACTGTACATCGACAAGAGTGAGAGACTTTGCGCAAGTATGAAAGGGATTTATCATATCCTCTCAACAGATGCGCCTTATGAGAAAGGCGAGACAGTCACAGGAAGAATATATGAGTTCAGTGACAATTTCGGAACATTTGTTGCGGTGGATGACAAATACTCCGCAAGAATACCGAAGTATGAGGACACAAGTCATATGAGAGTCGGACAGACCCTCGAGGCAAAGGTATCCGACGTCAGAGAGGACGGAAAACTTGAACTTACGATAAGAGAGGCGGCATACATTCAGATGGATGAGGATGCAGAGAGCCTTATGCTCCTGATAGAAGAATACGGTGGAGTCCTTCCGTTCTCGGAGAAAGCGACACCGGAGGTCATAAAGAGGGAGACGGGACTCAGCAAGAATGCTTTCAAGCGTGCAGTCGGAAGACTTTACAAGGAAAGAAAAATAGATATCTCCGACAACAAGATAAGAAAAATATAGATTCGATTTTGAAACACAAAAAATGGCTTTGAGATTTTACTCTCAGAGCCATTTTCTCACTTCTTAGATAGACACATCAAAGTTTGCGCCTAAATTTGGATTGACCGACTGTTCCATGGCTTTGACCATTTCGGCACCCATGGTTTCAGTGAGATCAAGCTGCTTACTGAGCATCAGTACCCCAACATCACTTGTGGCGCCTGATGTTCCGCTTGCAGTCTGAACACTGCTCAGTGCAGTACTTAAAGAAGCGATATCCATCATGACAATCCCACCTTTCTATATCCAAATCTGTGGTTAATGGATAAAAGTATTATTACACGATTTTGCGGTATGTGCAACATATAAATGGTACTTATATACTACATGCTGTTGTTGACTAAAAATCATATGTTTGTTATAATTTTTACGGTAATTTGTAACAAAAACGTAACAATTCAGTTCGGGGGATTTATCTAAAATGAATTTTAACAGGAAGTTAAAAAGTGCAATATGCGGACTTGCCGTTGCATCTTGTGTGACAGCGACCACAATGCCTGTATATGCATCAACAACAGCAGGAGTATCAAGCGCGGTTGCGGATGCAATCAGCAGTGAGGCAGAGATAAAGTCCGAGGAAGTAGGACTTGCAGGAATATCACTTGCACTTTCAACAGCTATCACAGACGCGGAAAACAGTGCATCACAGCAGATAGCGATAGAGAAGAGAGAGGAAGCCAGAGTGCAGGCTGAGTATGATGTACTTGCCATTGCTCAGGTGGAAGGATATGTAAATGTCAGAGACAGCGCCGGAGAGGACGGAGAGGTTGTAGGAAAGCTTTACAACAACTCAGCGGCAACTGTTGAGGCAACTGAGGGAGATTGGTACAAGATAACATCCGGAAATGTTACCGGATATGTAAAATCTCAGTATGTAGTGACCGGCAACAGAGAACTCGCAGAGTCAGTCGGATCGAGAATAGCAACTGTAACCACAGAGACATTGTTCGTACGTACGGAAGCATCCACTGAATCGGATGTGCTCGGTATGGTACCGAATCAGGATAAACTTACTGTTGTAGATGAAAGCCTTGACGGATGGGTAAAGGTTTCAATCGAGGAAGGTGAAGGATATGTATCTTCGGATTACGTAAAGCTTTCCACAGAATATGTTACAGCAGAATCTAAAGCAGAAGAGGAAGCAAGACTTGCAAAAGAAGCTGCAGAGAGAGAAGCAGCAAATGCGGCAGCAGCTGCAGCAAGTGCTAAGAAGTCGTCAGGATCTTCATCTGCGGCAGCTCCTTCGGGAAGCGGCGGATCGGCAGTTGCAAATTATGCTTGCCAGTTCGTTGGAAATCCTTATGTATATGGTGGATCAAGCCTCACAAACGGAACTGACTGTTCAGGATTTGTAATGAGTGTATATGCAGCATTCGGTGTAGGACTTCCTCATTCATCCGGAGCACTTCAGGGAGTTGGATACGGAGTCAGCGTTTCCGATATACAGCCGGGTGATATCGTATGCTACAGCGGACATGTTGGAATCTACGTAGGAAACAATACAATCGTTCATGCCAGCACAGCTGCTACGGGAATCAAGTATACATCACCTATAAACTACAGAAATATCATTACTGTCAGAAGAATATTCTAATAGACAAAAGTAAATATAAAGATAAAAGTAAACATAAAGAAAAAATGGCTTCCGCCTATAAGCGGAAGCCATTTTATATTGAGCTGTTTTTATTACTTTGTGATATCAATATCTCTTATTCATTATCTTCTGTATCTGCAGGAGCATCTGAAGGAGTTCTCTCAGGAATGTATGCATTGGCATTTTCATCTGTCTTGAATACCTTTACAATCTCCTGAAGAGCTACAGCGGCATCGGCTACGCCCTTGCCCTGAATATCGAGATCTTCAACATTTGTGTTGACACTCTCTGTTGTAGCGTTGAGCTCCTGAGCGGTAGCTGCATTTTCCTCAGATATTGCTGAGAGTGTGCTAACAGAATCAGATATTTTTCTTATGCCGGCCTCGAGAGTCTGGTTAGCCTCATCCAAACCGTCTATTGCATCATTTATGCTTCCAATCTGACTTGCTATGCCATCGAAACTGTCGGCTGTCTCTTTAACTGACTCCTGCTGTTTGTTTACATAGTCACGAACGAGTTCACTCTGACGTACGGCATCTTCGGTATTCCTCTGGAGATCTTCAAGCATCTCATTGATTGTTTCAACTGATGCTGAGGACTGGTCCGAAAGATTTCTTATCTCATCAGCAACAACGGCGAAACCTTTTCCTGCTTCACCTGCACGGGCCGCCTCGATGGAAGCGTTGAGCGACAACAGGTTGGTCTGTTGAGCGATTGATTTGATCATATCACTGGCTTCACTTATCTTTGATGAACTCTTTGAAATATTGTCGATTCCTTCAAATATTCTCTCAAATGCTCCAAGAGACTGATTTGAAATAGATTTGAGAGCTTCGACATTCTCAATTCCGACATCCACGGTTGAACGAATCTGTGTACTGGCATCCCCGAGGTTCTTTGTGTTGGTGATGCTCTGCTCCATGACATCTTCAACTTCCTGCATCTGCATAGAAATGTCTGTGACATTTTCTGCTGTGCTCGTTGCGGTATTTGCAAGCTCGGAAGCCGCACC
>JAILHT010000050.1 GCA_024695665.1 Lachnospiraceae bacterium | reverse complement strand
TGTTTTGCGTGGCAATGCTGTGTTTGCTGAGTGGGATGAGTGCGAAAAGGATGAGGAGACTGTTATTCTTGATGTTAGAGAAGAACAGGAGCTTAAAATGTTTGATTTTGAGAAATCTCTGAATATCCCTTTGAGCGAGCTAAGAAACCGCGTTAATGAGCTCGACAAAAACAGGAAATATGTCATCTTTTGCGCGATAGGTGTACGTGCTTACAATGCGTTTAGATTGTTGCAGCAGAATGGTTTTGAGAATATAAAAATATATCCGGCGGGAACAAGATTTTATATTTCTACACATTCGAACAATGAGACATCGGCGAAAGATGTCGTATGCAAATTTAATTAAAAACATATTACTTCCTGAAGAAAATTATAAAAATGGGGAGGAACCTTTGACAAAAAACGGTTCCTCCCCCAAAATGCGTGATGAAATATGTTATTTGTTATACAATACATTTCATGAAAACAATTGGGGAGGTAAGTTATGAGAAAACAAATGGAGACTGTACTGGCATATATATTGATTGTGATAGGTGCGCTTATAGCGAGTTTTTCCGTAATATGTATACTTATTCCAAATGATGCAATCGATTACGGCACGGCCGGAATAGCTATAATAGTCAGTAAACTTACCGGGATAAATCTCTCACTTTGTGTTGTCATAATTTTCCTGCCGTTCTGGCTCATGGGAAGAAAAATACTCGGAAGACAATTTGGGATAAGGGCATTGCTCGGTACGATAAGTTATACGGTTGGATTGTCGGTTTTTGAGAAGGTTCCTTTTGAATTAAACACCGAACATTTTATCGCAGTGGCATTCGGCGGAGCAATTCTTGGCGCGGGACTTGCACTTATACTCAAGTTCGGAGGATGTATAGACGGTTCAGAGATTTTTGCCAATATTGTTATTAATAAACTTACCGAAAAGACAGGAAGAAACTACGGTATGATGCCTATATTGTTGGGATTCAACGCATGTGTTTACCTGGCTGCATTTCTGTGTATAAATGCAAATGCAGCTCTTATGAGTCTACTCGTATATGTGGTTGCAACATCGGTTATAGAGAATGTGACGGATCATTTTGAGTCGATAAAACAGGTTACCATAATCACAAAAGACCCGGATGAAATCGTAAAGGAGATAAAGGCGGAGCTCAACAAGACCTGTACTATTATGGATTCGTATGGCGTTATAGCCGGAGAAAACAAGACCCTTATATGTTATATAAACTATTTTGAATTGCAGAAGATGAAGGAGATAATCTCAAGAAACAAGGGCACATTCAGCACGGTTTCAACAATAGATGAGATACTCAGGTAGACGGAGGATAAAAGATGAGCGAATCGATCGCAAAGCATGAAAGGTTCAATTATGAGGAAGGACTTCCGGTCATAATAAGACAGATATGGGCCGATGTCGAGATGGGCGAGAATCTGATGAATCATTGGCATAAAGATCTGGAGTTGGCTTTTACTTTTTATGGACACAGCAGTCATTATATAAACGGAGAGTGTGTTATAGCAAATCCGGGTCGCCTTATAGTGACGAATTCAGAGTTCATTCACAGTATTATTCCTGATAAAAATCTGGAAGAGGAACATCTTATTGCGACACTGGTTATCATTATAAAATATGACTTTCTGATACAGGTATTTCCGGAGTACGAGGAGTTGTATTTTGCCAATACAAAAGAAAAAGCATGTCCGGAGATAGTTGAAATAATGAATGACTTGTTTTACTACAACGAGGGCAATCCGGACAATGTCGAAAGAGCCCTGTATATAAAAGGGAAAATTATGGAGCTTCTCTATTTTATGAAGAGGGAGGGCATAGTAAAGAGAAACCGCGTGGATTATATCAATATGCAAAAAAATATCGAGCGAATGCGCGGTGTGATCTCCTTCATAGAGAACCATTACACGGAGACAATAACCCAGGCTATGATAGCGGAGAAGTTTTATTTCAGCCCGGTTTATTTCTCCAGATACTTCAAAAAATGTACGGGAATGACGTTCACGGACTATCTGACCTTCTATAGGGTAGAGCAGGCGAAAAAGGACCTTCTGTATACAAAAAAGAATATTTCCGAAATTGCCATGGACCACGGATTTTCCGACGAACGCCGATTTATCATAAGTTTTAAGAAGTTTTACACGCTTACACCACTCAAGTACAGAAAGACACATGTATAATAAACGGTAATTTTTTGGATAATTATTGCATATAAAATTTTGCACAATTTAACTAAATTATTTTGTGACGATCGTTGAAAGAATTTTTATCTTATTGGGTTAAAAAGAGAAAGGATAAAAAAGGATAAAAAGATGGCTACAAATAATAATAGGTTAAAATTGGGTGAAAAGATCGCCTACGGTATGGGTGACAGCGCAGCTAACGTTTATGTTGCGATGGCATCGACATTTATGACAGGATATTACACGGACACGGTGGGACTTGCAGCAGCCGCTGTCGGAACAATGATGTTACTCGCCAGAGTTTTTGACGGTGTAACCGACTTGATGATGGGAGCATTGGTTGACAGAACTACCAGCCGTTTCGGTAAAGCCAGACCATGGCTTCTCTGGACAGCTCCGTTTATGTTTATCGGACTTATAGCACTTTTCTCGGTTCCGAAGAGCTTTTACGGAACAAACGCAGGTCTTATCTATGCTTATATTTCATATATTTTTATGAACTGTATCGTTTATACGGCAAACAACTTGCCATACAATGCTCTTTTGAGCCGTATGACTTTGAATGTTCAGGACAGAGCTTCAACGGCATCTATCAGATTTGTCATGACACAGTTCACAACTCTTATAATCAACGCAGTAACGGCAAATCTTGTCGGATCTCTCGGTTGGACAAAGCTTGCAGCAGTTTACGGTGTAATTGAACTTGCTATGCTGATTTGGTGTTTTGTCGGATGTAAGGAGCACATCGATGAGGATGTAAACACAGGAAACGTTGAGATCAACAAAGTTCCTTTAAAGGAAGCAGTTCCTGCGCTTTTGAAAAACAAATATTTTTATCTTCAGGCAGTATTGTTCCTGGTATTGTATATTTCGGTTGTTTGTTCCGGAGCTACGAATTACTACTTCTGTAATACTGTACTCGGAAATATGGGAGTGATAACTCTTGTATCAATGGCAACAACAATTCCTGCCATGATCTATAATTTTGTAAACCCGATTTTTGTTCAGAAATTCGGAAAGAGAAAGATGATGATTGTCGGAAGTGCTCTTATGATCATCGGTAGCATCGTAATAGGTGCAGCAGGCGCAAACCTCCCAATGGTTATGGTAGGACTTGTTATAAAAGGATTCGGTATGGGACCTATCATGTCAGGAATCTTTGCTATGACAGCGGACGTAGTTGACTACGGTGAGTGGAAGACAGGAGTCCGTTCTGAAGGTCTTGTAAACAGCTGTACTTCATTCGGAATGAAGGTTGGTATCGGACTTGGATCAGCTATAAGTGCTTGGATCCTTGCATTCGGTGGATACGACGGAACAGCAGCAGTTCAGTCAGAATCAGCAGTTGCAGCAATCAGATTCAGTTTCGGATATTTCGGAGCTATTCTTGCAGCAGTATGTTTTGTAATCATTCTTGCTATGAACATTGATAAGTACATCGTTCAGATTCAGAGCGATCTTGAAGCTAAAAGGGAAGGAAAGTAATTATGTCCAAAATTAGCGAAGAAGTTCGCATGAACTTTAAAAAGGTTGATGATATCAGAGACGAAGGACTTACCACACCGGACGATGTAGTCAGATATGATGATATCTTATACGGAACTGATAAGACGTGGCAGGTTATGGATGTATATCGACCGAAGGATAAGGAGGGAGAGAAACTCCCTGTAATCGTGAGCTTTCACGGCGGAGGTTGGGTATACGGAGATAAAGAACGTTATCAGTTTTATTGTATGAGTCTTGCTGAACAGGGCTTTGCAGTAGTGAATTTTACATATGGGTTGGCACCGGATTTCAAATTCCCTTCGCAGTTAAACGATGCTAATCTGGTTTTTACATGGGTTATCGACCATGCAGGCGAGTACGGATTTGACACAGACAATGTATTTGCCGTAGGAGATTCGGCGGGGGCGCATCAGCTCGGATTGTATTGCAATATTTGTACAAATCCGGAGTATGCGAAAAAAGCAAACATAACTCCGCCAAAGGGTTTTGCACCGAGAGCCGTAGCTTTAAACTGCGGAGTGTACAGAGTTGTTGTAAACAGAGAAAATGTCAATCTTGACACTGCCCTCATGGGAGAGTACCTCCCGAACGGAGGCACAGATGAAGAGATAAATCTAGTATCTGTAGCAGATCATATGACGAAGGATTTTCCTCCCACATTTTATATGACATGTACCGGAGATTTCCTCATTGCACAGGCTCCTATTTTGGAAGAAAAATTGTTGGAGTTGCAGATAGATCACGAATTCCGCTTTGTCACCGGCGAAAAGGAACTCGGACATGTATTTCACTGCAATATGAAATCTGATGATGCCCATAAACTCAACAGAGAAGAATGTTTCTTTTTTAAGAACCATATAAAATAACAGTACAAAAAATAGAGACTACCGCAGATGCGGCAGTCTCTATCTTTTTCGTAAACAAGGCTATTATCTTGCTTTGCATGTTTTCATAAACAAAACTTTTATTTAGCCGCGCATGGTTGACAACAAAAACTATCCTCGATATATTCAAATTGTCTTATTTTTATTCTGATTTTCAAAAAAAAATTCCTGAAGAACAACTACATACTTACTTTTACAGTCTTTTCTCAATTTTTGTATTTGGCGACTGTAAGAGAAAGAAAAAATTACAGTCTTTTGGAGAGAATGTAATCATGAAACTGTAAAAAGAATTTGGAGAAAAAAATGATTACAGTTTCCAAATTAAAATTGCAAAAAAAGACTGCAATTTTGGAAATCAATTACATGCCGTTTTTATCAAAATAGCAAAAAAACTGTAAAACTAACTTTGACATAGAGGATTAAGAGAAATATAGGCAAGATATGGGAACTTCCGGGGACAGAGAGAGAAATATGGAGAGAATAAAAACAGAACTTGAGGAGAAATTATCAGAAATAAAGAAGCTTTTAAAGAGATCCAATAGGAATATCAATGCTTTGGATTATCTTCCCGATGCTCATATACGTATGTCATCGAGCAGAGGTTATGAGCAATACTACTATGTGGATAATAAAAGTAAAACGAGGAGTTATATAAAGAAAAGTGAGATTGAAAAGTATAGGGGTGAGATGCAAAGGGATTATGAAAAGCTTATAAACAAAAGGTTGAAAAAAATACAAAGACAATTAAGCTCAACCTTAAAAAATATTGAGAAAATAAAACTTGAGGAAATTGATGAGATATATGAAAAAATGTCACAGGTAAGGAAGGATGTGATTGTTCCAATAAGAGAGACGGATGAGTTGTATAAAGAACGGTGGAAAGCAGAGCATCCGGGAAAGAAAAATACTTTCCCGATTAAGGGTAATGTATATACAGCAAAAGGTGAGTGTGTCAGATCTAAATCGGAAAAAATAATCGCGGATTTGTTCGATAAATATGGGATTGAATACAGCTATGAACCAAAACTTATAATGGAAGACGGACATGCTGTATATCCTGACTTTGTCCTCTTAAATATCAGAAAAAGAAAAACTATGTACTGGGAGCATTTGGGGATGATTGATGACGCAGATTATGCAGTGAGCAATATGAAGAAAATGATGGATTATGAAAGATCGGGGTATAAGATCGGAGAACATCTTATATTTACAATGGAGTCCGTCACAGAGGTCCTAAATTCCAAGGATGTTGAGGAGAAAATAAAAAGATACTGTCTGTGATTCAAACACACGAAAAAAATGCATTGATTAAAATATATAATTCTACTTTTTTGAATGGGAGAAACAAAACTATCGAAAATCATCTTTATAAAATCTTAACATCGCATTCGCACCCTTAATGTCATCTTATCTCCGCGAAATATACAATACAGTTATAAAAACGGAGATGATGACAATGAGTGAGCGAATAAAGATTCAAAAAAATATAACTTCATTTCAGATAATAATTCTTGGATTTATAGGTGTTATACTGGCCGGTGCAATCATTCTTATGCTGCCGGTGTCTTCAAAAAGCGGGACCTTTACGCCGTTTGATAAGACGCTGTTCACTGCTACCTCAGCGGTGTGCGTGACGGGGCTTGCCGTTGTGGATACGGCTTCGTACTGGTCATATTTCGGACAGGCTGTGATACTTCTGCTTATTCAGGTGGGAGGACTTGGAGTCGTAACAGTAGCTCTGTTTTTCTCAATAATAGTCGGAAAAAAAATCAGTCTTAAGGAACGTGCAACTATGCAGAGCGCAATGTCACTGCCTCATGTGGGAGGTATGGTGAGACTCACAAGGTTTATTTTTATAACAACCTTCATTGTGGAGAGCATAGGAGCAATCTTTTTAGTACCATTCTTTTATCCGAAATACGGACTAAAAGGGATATGGATGTCCGTGTTTCATTCGATATCGGCGTTTTGTAATGCCGGATTTGATCTTATGGGCGAGAGCGAGGGACAGTTTTCTTCGTTAACGTTTGCTGCGTCAAGCCCATATCTTTCGGTGGTGATAGCGGCGTTAATCATAGTGGGAGGACTCGGATTTTTCACATGGAGCGATGTGACTTCAAAAAGAACAAATTTTAAAGAATATCAAATGCAGACAAAAATGATTTTGATAACGACTGCGGTTCTTATAGTTGTACCTATGCTCTGCTTTTTCATATTTGAATTTAATGAGGGAGCGCTTACGGAGAGAGTCTGCAAGGCTTTTTTCCAGGCGGTGACACCGAGAACGGCAGGATTTAACACTGCGGACATAAGCCTTATGTCGGACCGTGGACGAATCATCATAATGATGTTAATGCTGATCGGCGGGGCACCGGGCTCGACTGCGGGAGGAGTAAAGACAACCACGGCAGCGCTTCTTTTTGCAAATATAATCGCAGTGTTCAAGAAAAAACAAAATGTAAACTGTTTCGGAAGAAGGATTGAAGATTCCGTTGTAAAAAATGCGTCGGCGATAGTATTAATGTATGTGGTTATGGCCTTTACGGCAGCAGTACTTATAAGTATGAGAGAAAATCTGTCGATGTCGTTATGTCTTTTTGAAACCGTGTCAGCGATAGGAACGGTAGGATTGACGCTTGGAATAACGCCGGAATTGTCGGTGTTCTCACATATGATCCTCATAATTCTAATGTTTATGGGAAGAGTAGGAGGGCTGACGTTGGTTTATGCCGCACTCTCGAACAAAGAGACGGTGAGCTTAAAATATCCGGAAGGAAATATCATGATCGGTTAAGGAGAAAAATATGAAATCAATATTACTTATAGGACTTGGAAATTTTGGAATGATGACAGCGAGACAGATACGCGAGATGGGACATCAGGTCATGGCTATTGACCAAAATGAGGACAGGGTGAACGAGGCCCTTCCATTCGTTACGAACGCGCTTATCGGGGACAGCACCAACAGAAGTTTTTTGGAATCACTTGGCATAAACAATTATGATGTGTGCATTGAGACTATTGGAAACGATTTCCAAAGCTCACTTGAGACGACATCCCTCCTTAAAGAACTCGGAGGGAAAATGGTTGTATCCAGAGCAAACAGGGAAGTACAGGCAAAATTCCTTTTAAGGAACGGGGCGGATGAGGTTGTAAATCCGGAAAAAGAAATCGCAAAATGGACAGCCATACGTTACACATCAAATCATATACTGGATTACATAAAACTGGACGACAACCACGCGATATTTGAGGTACAGGTTCCGGCCGTGTGGATAGGAAAAAGCATCCAGGATATTGATATAAGAAAACGTTATGGTATAAATATAATGGCTATAAAAGAGAACGGAAATATGAGCCTAAATATATCGCCTAACGATATACTTGGTGAAAATCAGACTTTGATGGTACTTGGGGAGTACAAGATGATACAAAAATGTTTCCATATCTGATGGTCCAAAAAAGGGGAAATTCATATGAGTAAAAATAACGAGTTTGCAAAAAACGGCAAGGAGCATGTGCTGGTCTGCCTTTCGCCCTCACCGACAAACCACAGGATAATCGAGGAGGCGCACGAGCTTGCCAAGGCGTTCTGCGCAGACTTTACCGCAATATACATAGAAAAGAATCCGATGAACACATTGCCGGAAGAAGATGAGAAAAGACTTCATGCAAACATAAGATTTGCCGAGGATATGGGAGCAAAAATAATAACCGTCATCGGCGAGAATGTGCCTTTTCAGATTGCGGAGTTTGCAAGAATAGCGAAGGTCACAAAAATAGTTATCGGAAGAAGTAATGTCGGAAGATATCATTTTTGGGACAGGCAGACGGTGACGGATCAGCTGATATCAATTGCACCGAGCATTGATATATACATTATCCCCGATTCAAATGTGGCAAAAAAAGTCACTGTGCACAACAAGATGGCAGAGCAGATCATACCGACGGGTAAAGATCTTATAATAACTGCACTGCTTCTTTTTTGCGTGACGGTTCTGGGAATATGTTTCAGCAATCTCGGATTTACGGAGTCAAATATAATAACAGTTTATATACTCGGAGTTTTGATAAATGCAATCCTGACAAAAAGTCATCTGTGCAGTTTGATAAGTTCTTTTTGCAGTGTACTTCTGTTCAATTATTTTTTTACAGAACCGAAACTCACTTTTCATGCGTATGAGCCGGGATACTCAGTGACTTTTTTGATAATGCTTATCGCAGCGCTTTTGACAGGGTCTCTCGCTTACAGACTGAAGGATGTTGCAAGTGAGTCGGCGAGGGCATCATACAGAACGAAGGTATTGTTTGACACAAACCAGCTTTTGCAGAAGGCAAGAAGCGTAGACGAGGTTCTCGCTGTTACTGCAAAACAGGTGATACTTCTTTTGGACAAGGAAGTTATCATATATCCTGTCGAGGGCGGAAGACTCTGGGATGGGTATAATTATACAAAAGAAGGAAAAAAGAAATCCGAAAAAAACATATCCGAGACGGACAAGACAGCACTAAAATGGGTACTTGAAAACAAAAAAAGAGCGGGAAGAACAACAAAAGTTTACCCGGATGCGAAATGTCTTTATCTTGCGATAAGAATAAACGGAGCTGTATACGGAATAATAGGAATATATGTTGACAGGATACTTACCTCGTTTGAGTACAGCATCATGATGTCGATACTCGGTGAGTGCGCTCTCGCAATAGAGAATCTCAACAACGAAAAGGCGAAGGAGGCCGCTGCGGTCATAGCCCAGAACGAAAAACTCAGAGCAAATCTTTTGCGTACAATTTCGCATGATCTTAGAACACCGCTGACTTCGATATCAGGGAACGCAAACAACCTCTTGAACCATGACGGACTTTTGGATGACGCAACCAGAAAACAGATATTTATTGATATATGCGATGAGTCCGAGTGGCTTATAAACCTTGTCGAAAATCTTTTGTCGGTTACAAGGATTGAGAATGATGAGATAAAGATCAACAAATCCCTGGAAGTGCTGGACGATGTCATAGATGAGGCCATAAATCACATTGACAGACGCTCCGTTGAGCATAGTATTATTGTAAAGCATCCAAACGAGATAGTTTTGGCGGAGATGGATGCAAAGCTTATAATGCAGGTGATAATAAATATTATAAACAACGCGATAAAGTACACGGATGCGGGATCGAACATACAGATTGTCTACGGAACCGAAGGGGAGTCTGTGTATGTAAAAATAGCCGATGACGGTCCGGGTATGGACAGGGATATGAAAGCACATGCCTTTGATATGTTTTACACCGGAAAAAACAAGGTGGCGGACGGACAGAGAAGTATGGGGCTTGGACTTGCGTTGTGCAAAGCGGTTATCGAAGCGCACGGAGGGAGTATTTACGCTGAGGATAACGAGCCGGTGGGATGTATAATAACATTCCGCTTGAAAAAAGGAGATGTTTTATTAAATGAATAAATTCGGAGTTTTGGTTGTGGAAGATGATGCGCCGATAAGAAATCTTATAGCGACTACGCTGAAAACGCACGATTATAAATATCTGTTGGCGACAAGCGGTGAGGATGCCATAATGCAGGCTTCCACCTACAGTCCGGATGTTATGTTTTTGGATTTGGGACTCCCGGATATAGACGGAGTGGAAGTAATAAAAAGAATAAGAGAATGGTCGGTCATGCCAATTATAGTTATAAGCGCAAGAAGTGAGGATGAGGACAAGATAGAAGCTCTTGATGCCGGTGCGGACGACTATCTCACGAAACCTTTTTCTGTGGAGGAACTGCTTGCGAGACTCAGGGTAATGCAGAGGAG
This sequence comes from Lachnospiraceae bacterium, assembly GCA_024695665.1. Classification (GTDB taxonomy): domain Bacteria; phylum Bacillota; class Clostridia; order Lachnospirales; family Lachnospiraceae; genus JAILHT01. The sequence continues at coordinate 9,632 of JAILHT010000050.1, read as the reverse complement.
AATAGCACTTTTGCAGACGGACAATGAACTCATCGAAAACTCTGTCTATGTGAATGGAAAACTGAAGATAGATTTTGCTGCAGGCTGTGCATACAAGGACGGGGAGGAGCTGAAACTCACTCCCATTGAGTACAAATTGTTATGCCTTCTCGCACACAACACCGGCAAGGTTTTGACCCACAAATATATCACGCAAAAAATATGGGGAAGCGCGTGGGATTCAAACGTTGCATCGCTTCGTGTTTTCATGGCGACATTGAGAAAAAAATTAAACGATGACAAAGATACTACAAATCTGATCCAGACTCATGTAGGCATCGGATACAGAATGTTAAAAAATGATTCGATGTAACGCGTTAATAAGATGATGTAAAAATGTGTTGAAAATTTATAACAAAAAGGTTATTATTTATACCGATGAGGACAAGGGCGTCTGCTTTAAACAGCAGACGCTTTTTTACAATAAGCGTTATATGAATGTTTGGATAAGTTGCCGGGAGTGATAAAATGAGACCTGTCATAGGCTTGATACCGTTGTATGACGATGAGAAAAACAGTTATTGGATGTTACCGGGATATATGCGTGCCCTTGAGAAGTTCGGTGCCGTTCCGATAATGTTTCCTTATACAACGGATGAAAAAGAACTGGAAATAGTATATAGTTTATGTAATGGCGTTTTATTTACGGGAGGTCATGATGTGTCGCCCGAGGTTTACGGTGAGAAGCCTACGGAAAAATGCGGAATCGGAAATAAAGTCAGAGATTGTATGGAAGCGTATCTGATGGACAGATGTATTTCGGATGACAAACCTTTCCTTGGAATATGCAGGGGCATACAGTTTATGAATGCGCACCTCGGCGGGAATCTTTATCAGGATCTGCCAAGCGAGTATGACTGCAAGGCCGACCACCATATGGAACCGCCTTATGACAGGGGTGTTCACAAGGTAAACGTGTTGGAAGATACCCATCTTGCGAAGTTGATTGGAGCAGGATGGCATGATGTAAACAGTTATCATCACCAGGCGATAAAAGAGCTTTCACCAAAGGTGGAGAGCATGGCCGTTTCCGAGGACGGATTGATTGAGGCAATAGCTGTGAAAAATCACAGATTTGCAATAGGAGTGCAGTGGCACCCGGAGTTTTCCTATGAGAATAATGAGGAGAGCGCCAAAATAATGAGAGCATTTGTAGAGGAATGCAAATAGAGGAAGGAGATTGTTTATTATGAAAAAGAAGACATTGGCACTTATGATGGCATTCGCGACCATGGTTGCAATGGTTGGATGCGGAAGTTCTGATGCAGCATCTTCAGCTGAAGAGACGACAGAGGCAGCTGAGGAGACGACAGAGGCAGAAGAGACAACGGAAGCAGCCGAGGAGACTGCAGATGATACAGCTGAAGGAAAGAAGTGGATCATAGCTACAGATACAGCTTTCAAACCTTTTGAGTACACAGATGACAACGGGGACTTCGTAGGAATCGACGTTGATATCCTTGCTGCAATAGCAGAAGATCAGGGATTCGATTATGAGCTTCAGTCTCTCGGATGGGATGCTTCAATAGCAGCATGCCAGGCAGGTCAGGCTGATGGAATGATCGCAGGAGCTTCAATCACTGATGAGAGAAAAGAGTCAGGATGGATCTTCTCAGACGGATACTATGATGCAAATCAGTCTATGGCTGTTGAGGCATCTTCGGATATTGCAGGATTTGAGGATTTGAGCGGATTGTCAGTAGCAGTTAAGACCGGAACAATGAGCGCAAGCTATGCTGAGAGTCTTTCGGGTGAGTACGGATTTACCGTAACATATTTCGAGGATTCACCGACAATGTATCAGGCCGTAGTCGGCGGACAGGTTGCAGCTTGTTTTGATGATACCCCTATCATGGCTTCAAACATCAAGGATACCGGAATTTCAATGAAGATACTTGAGAACACAGGAAACGATCCTGCTGAGTACGGATTTGCAATCTTCAATGCAGACAACCAGGAACTTGTCGATATGTTCAACGCAGGTCTTGCAAACATCAAGGCAAACGGAACATATGATGAGATAATTGCGAAATACCTCGGAGAATAAAATCCGATTTGAAATTTAAAGCGACGCTTATGTTGGGCGGGGAAACCTGCCCAATATTTTTAGAAAGGTTTATTGTATGATAAAAATAATTACCGTGTATGGAACAATGCTTGTTGCAGCCATGGGAAGAACACTGCTTTTGGCATTGTTGGGACTGTTTTTTGCATGCATTATCGGAATGGTTTTCGGAATAATGGGTGTAGTAAAAAACAGAGCATGTAACATAATTTCTCAGATATTTGTTGATGTGATCAGAGGTGTGCCGATGATCGTATTGGCATTTTTTGTCTATTTCGGTGTTCCCTATCTTTTTAATACCATAATAGGCGGATTCACAATCAGTTTGACCGCTCTGCAGGCAGGTACGATATGTCTTGCATTAAATTGCGGAGCTTACATGGCGGAGATTATAAGAGCCGGAATACAGTCTGTCGACATAGGACAGATGGAAGCGGCGAGATCGCTCGGTTTGACATATGGCATGGCGATGAGAAAGGTCGTTTTGCCGCAGGCGATAAAGACAATGATACCTACATTTATCAATCAGTTTATCATCACGTTGAAAGATACATCGATCCTTTCGGTTATCGGTTTCCCGGAACTTGTAAACACCGCAAAGAACGTTCAGGCAAATACCTTCATGTCCTTCCAGACCTGGGCTATTGTCGGAATAATGTATCTTATAGTCATAACAATTCTTTCGCGAAGCGCAAAGGTTCTTGAAAGGAGGCTAAACGTTGGCAGATAACGAAGTAAAAATAAGCGTAAAAAATTTGAAGAAATGTTACGGGAACCTTGAGGTTTTAAAAGATATTTCTTCTGATATAACAAAGGGTGAGGTAGTATGTGTGATCGGACCTTCTGGATCCGGAAAATCCACCTTCCTCCGCTGCTTGAATAGACTTGAGAACGTGACATCCGGAACGATTATAGTCGACGGAAACGATATCACTTCAAAAAATACAAACATAAACAAAGTCAGAGAAAACATAGGAATGGTTTTCCAGCACTTCAATCTTTTCAACAACTTAAATATTCTCGACAACCTGACCCTTGCACCTACACAGCTAAAAAAGTGCAGCAAAACCGAGGCTGTAGAACGAGCGAAAAAGATGCTAAAAAAGGTTGGTCTTGAAGATAAGGCTTCAAGTTTTCCAAGCCAGCTCTCCGGAGGACAGAAACAGAGAGTTGCGATTGCGAGAGCTCTTTGCATGGAGCCTGATATAATGCTTTTTGATGAGCCGACTTCGGCCTTGGATCCTGAGATGGTCGGTGAGGTACTTCAGGTAATGAAGGATCTTGCGGCTGATGGAATGACAATGGTCATTGTCACCCACGAGATGGGATTTGCAAGGGAAGTCTGTGACAGAGTGCTTTTTATGGACGGCGGATATATAATAGAAGAGGGCACACCACAGGAGGTACTTGTAAATCCTAAGGAGCCTAGAACCATTGATTTCCTGAACAAAGTATTATAGTGAGGTTTCTATGAAAAACATTATTACAATCAGTCGTGAGTTTGGCGCAGGTGGCGGAACAATAGGAAAAATCGTCGCCGAGAAACTCGGGTTTTACTATTGCGATAAAGATATCATCATAAGGTCAGCTGTTGAATCGGGAAATTTAAGCCCCGAGGAGATAAGATATTTCGACGAGAAAGTTCCGTTGGAATTTGGACTTGGCCAAAGTCTCTTCGATTTTTACAACAAAACTCTCGATGAGCGTCTTTACAATGCGCAAAAGGAGGCAATCCGCAAGGTTGCCGAGAAAGGCAACTGTGTAATAGTAGGAAGAAATTCCAATATTATCCTAAAAGAGTTCGATAGGACGCTTCATGTGTTTGTAACAGGCACAGAGCATTTCAGAATACACAGAATGATGGAGAGAATGCCGGGATTCACAGAGGAAAAAATGCGTGAAAAAATGCATGCTGTCGACAGGGCGAGAAGCAAGTATTGTAAGCATTATACCGACACAGAATTCGGTGACGCAGACTATTACGATCTCTGCTTAAAGAGTTCGACATTCGGACTTGAGAAATGTGCGGACATAATCTGCGAGGCGGCAAAGAATTAGCGAGACTTGAATCAGAGGTAATACTATGGGGGATACAAAAAAAGAATCGAAAAAGAATGTTGTTTTTCTCGGGTCATCCGTGACTTACGGGGCCGCATCCGGAGGGGTGTCATTCGCAGATTTTGTGAGCGAGAGAAACGGCTGGAATATGATAAAAGAAGCGGTGTCCGGCACAACGCTCGCGGATAAAGATGACGAATCTTATGTCAGCAGACTTAAAAAGATTGAAGTGGACAAGGTCGACCTTTTTATCTGCCAGCTTTCAACAAATGATGCCAGTCAGAACATTCCTTTAAATGACGTTAGAGATGCGATAAATTTTATCATTTCGTTTGTCAGAGAGAAATGGAATTGCCCGATTGCTTTTTATACAAATCCAAAGTATGACAGCAAAGAGTACGAGGCTATGGTCGATCTTATGAAGGAGATTACAGAGAAGGAAAATCTCATACTAATAAATATGTGGGATGACAACGAATTGAATTCTGCAATCGATGCCGACAGAGCTCGTTTTATGGCGGATCCGATCCATCCGACAAAAGACGGTTATCTCGAGATTATGACCCCATTCGTGGAAAAGTATAACCTAATTTAATATAGAGTTGTTAATTATAGAGTTATTAATTATACAATTGTTAAGTTAAAATATGAAATTGACAGGCATAAGAGAGACTAAAAAGGTCTCTCTTTTTTTTCGTTTATACAAAAAAATCTGTGATGGAATAAGTCTGCAAAACAAATTGAAATTCGCTGTCAGAATACATTTATCTTACCTGAAAAAATAACAGCAGATAAGTGTAATCATGTGTATAAAAAATAGGACTAATGCACTATTAAATGTGAAAATAAGGTGAAATTGTCGTTAAATTTATAACTAATATTGAAGTTTTCTAACAATGAGACTAAGATTGTACTTGGAAAAAAACAATCCGGGAGAAAAGGAGGTAAATACTATGAAGGTAGATTTCAAGAAAAAGTATGGGCTGTTTATAGGTGGAGAGTGGAGAGACTCTTCTGATGGAGCAACATTTGCTGTTTCAAATCCGGCAAACGGTGAGCATCTTACAGACTGTGCACAGGCCACGGAAAAAGATGTGGATGATGCGGTTAAAGCGGCATGGGCAGCATTTCCGGAGTGGAAAGCTGTTGAGCCTCAGGAGCGTGCGGCAATTTTGAATAAGATTGCTGACCGTATCGATGAGAATGCCGAACTTCTTGCGGCAGTAGAGACACTCGACAATGGAAAACCTATAAGAGAGACAACATTTATCGATGTTCCATGGTCATCGGAGCATTTTCGTTACTTTGCAGGTGCGGTTTTGACCCAGCAGGGAACCGCTTCTGTTTTGAACACACCAAATATCACGGGAAATGCTTTAAGCATAGTTCTTCACGAGCCTATAGGCGTTGTTGGACAGATTGTTCCTTGGAACTTCCCGTTCCTTATGGCTGCATGGAAACTTGCCCCTGTACTTGCGGCAGGTGACTGTACTGTAATCAAATCGTCATCGTCGACACCGCTCAGTCTGATCGTATTCCTTGAGCTCATTCAAGACCTTGTACCGGCAGGAGTCATAAATATGATCACAGGTAGTGGATCTCGCGCAGGACAGTATATACTTGATCATCCGGGCTTCAGAAAACTTGCGTTTACGGGATCGACGGAAGTTGGACTCAACGTCGCAAGGGCGGCTGCCGAAAAGCTTATTCCGGCTACTCTTGAACTTGGCGGAAAGAGCGCAAATATTTATTTTGACGACTGCAATTTCAGACAGGCAATAGACGGATTACAGGTAGGTATCCTCTTCAACCAGGGGCAGGTTTGCTGTGCAGGTTCCCGTGTATTTGTTCAGGAGGGAATATATGACAAGTTTGTCGATGCCGCTGTAAAAGCATTCACCTCTGTAAAACAGGGTGACACAATGGACATGAATACTCAGATTGGTACTCAGGTGAACGAGGCACAGGTCAAGAAGATTGCATCTTACATCGAGATTGCAAAGAAAGAGGGCGCTACAATAGCATGTGGCGGAGAGCCGAACAAAGAGGGCGAACTCGCAAAGGGATGCTACTTCAAACCGACACTTATCACAAATGTTACAAACGATATGAGAGTTGCACAGGAGGAGATATTCGGACCTGTAGCTGTTGTTATCAAGTTTAAGGATGAGGCTGACGTCATAAAGATGGCAAACGATTCTGAGTACGGACTCGGCGGAGCTGTCTGGACAAAGGACATAACAAAGGCCATAAGAGTTGCACGAAGTGTTGAGACAGGACGTATGTGGGTAAATACCTACAATCAGATACCTGCAGGAGCACCGTTTGGTGGCTACAAGAAGTCAGGAATCGGAAGAGAGACAGACTTGAGCATCCTCGATGCATATACACAGCAGAAGAATATATTTATAAATCTTTCTGACGAGGAGACAGGATTCTATCCTGAAAAATAATATGTCTGATAAAGACCGTAGATACTGTTTTGAGTACGTGTGTGAGAAATATCCTGACTGTGAACTGGCCGCAGGAAGTTGTTGCGCAATAGACGATTTTTTCTCTGACAGGACGATTGGGGCATCAGAGTGTTACGATCTTCAACAAAAGCCGCTGTTTAGAGAGAAGAAAAAATACAAATTTGACTATTAAAACAGTGAGATGTACGAAATAGTGCAAAAAATTAGCGTTATTATCCTATAATTGACTTAATTTGCGGAATATAATGCAATTGTAATCAAGAAATACAAAAACATTTATATAAAACATAAAAGTCAAAGGAGAATGGTATTATGAACAAAAGAGTGGCACAGTTACTTAACGATCAGGTAAATAAGGAGTTCTTTTCCGCATATCTTTATCTTGGAATCTCAAAGTATTTTGAGAGAGAGGGACTCAAAGGTTTTGCTTCCTGGTATAAAGCTCAGGCAGCTGAGGAGCAGGAGCATGCAATGAAGATATATGACTATCTTCTCGACGAGGATGAGGATGTCATCTTAAAGCAGATAGCAGGTGTTTCTGTAGATTTCAAGGAAGTGATAGATGCAGCTAAAGAAGCTGACAAACATGAGAAATATATCACGGAAGAGATAGTGAAGATCATGGATGCGGCTGTTGATGACAAGGATTACAAAACTCAGCTTTTCCTCAACTGGTTCATAACAGAACAGCAGGAGGAGGAGAGAAACTCAAAAGAGATGGTAGCAAAAATCAAGCTCCTCGGAAAAGACAAGAAGAATCTCTATCTTTTGGACAAAGAGCTTGCTGCCAGAAAGTAATAGCACAGAAAGTATTATCACAGAAATAACGAGCAGTATTATTTAGAATGAGCAAGGATCCGCTATTTTCCTTCACCCCATATGTCATCGACGAGAGTCTGACAGTAGGTGAGGGAGAATGACGGATCTTGTTTTATGATTTCATTCTTTGAGGCGAGTTCTTCAGTGTAAGAATCAAGAGGGTATACCGTTACCCCACCCGGATTGGATTCCACATGGCATACTACCGGTATGATGTCATTGTCATTTACGGTGGTTAAACCGGCGGAGTCCTTTTGTATTTCCACTTTAGCAATCCCTCCTACCATGCGGTTTGCGACGCCGTCACCTGTCCCGGATGTCCAGTTTACAAAGTTTCCGAGTGAATAATAGACAGGTATTGTCTGCCCGTCTTTTTCTATGTTTTCGATATCTTCAATCACATGTGGGTGAGTGCCGATGATAAGGTCAGCACCGTGCGAAATGAAAATATCTCGCCAGTATTCCTGCTCAGAGGTGTGACTAAGCTCGTATTCCGTACCCCAATGAGGGCAGACTATGGTAAAGTCCGCCGCGGACTGGGCATAATCCAGATCGCTTATAACTTTTTCTTCTTCTAAAAGGGCCACACAATATGGCTTGTCAGAAGGAAGTTCGATTCCGTTTGTTCCGTATGTGTAATTTAAAAGGGCTATTTTTATTCCGTTTATTTCTGTGATGGTCACGGTGTTGTAATCTTCTTCGTTATCATATATTCCGAGAGTTATGACAGACGGATATTTGTCACGCCAGTTTAAGAGTGTATTTTCTATACCTGAAAAACCTTTGTCCAGCGCATGATTTGTGGCATGGCATATAACATTGAAACCTGCATCACAGAGTGCATCGGCAATCTCATACGGTGCATTGAAATTGGGATACCCGGATATACCAAGCTCTTCACCACCTATTATCACTTCCTGATTGACAAGCGCCAGATCGGCAGATGAAATAATATCTTTTGTATTTTCAAAAATCGGCGTGAAGTCATAAGTCCCATCATCGCAGAGAGAAACCTCTTCAATTGGGGTATGTAAAAGGATATCGCCGGTCATCATTATTGTGACTGTTTCGGGGGTGCTTTCTGAATCGGATTCGCATTCAGTTGCAATGCTGCTTTCTGATTCAGATTCGTATTCAGTTGCGATGCTGTTCTCGGATGATGCTCCGGCTTCGGATAATTCGGTTTCAGACTCGGTAGAAGTGGATTCCTCGGATGTTGCTTCGGTGTCTGAAATCGCCTTTTGAGCAGTTGTAGTTGTATGGCCGCATCCGACAGCCGGACAAAAAATACTTATTGACAGTAGTGTTGGTAATATTTTGAATAAAAAAGATTTTCTTTTCATGGACTCATGCTTTCTGTAATATTTCTTAATCGAGAGGTATTGTACCACAAAAAAAGACTCCCGCCCACGATTGTACATATCGATTTGACTCGTGGTAGAGAGCCTTTGTGTTTTATGTTTTAAGCTTTATGCTTAAAGATTTATGCTTCTCCCTCAGGATCTGCAGTTGTCTTTTCTGTGAGCTTGAATTCTTTTATGATGCCTTTTAGGCGATCGGAGAGTTCAAGTGATTCGATTGCAATATCATTGGCGTCTCCCGCGAGAGTAACAATATCTGACTCTTTTGCAGCCATATCTGTTATTCCTGTTGCAGAGTCGCTCATTGCACAGTTGATATCATTGATAGAATCCTCAATTTGTTCGATTGATGCCGTGAGCTCGGATACATTTTTTGAGATATCCTTCATGGACTCTTCAAAATACTTGGCATCGTCATGATATTGATTGAAACCATCCTCAAATTTGTAGTAATCTTTGAGAACTATATTGTTCATAAGGTCGAGCATCTCGGAAATACAATCGGCCATATGTGAAACGGCTACATTTACATCTCCGATTATTGAGGAGATATCGCCTACAGCATCGCCGGTCTGGTTTGCAAGAGTACCGATTTCCTCTGCGACAACAGCAAAGCCTTTTCCGAATTCACCGGCACGGGCGGCTTCGATTGAGGCGTTGAGTGCAAGAAGATTGGTCTGTGAGGCGATGGAATTGATAGTCTCCGTGAGTTCGTTGATACGATTGACTGCCTTTGAATTTTCAATAGCAGCATCGGCTCTGGCACTGATCTCCTTGATTGCATTCTGGGTTTTATCTCCGGACTGCTTTGCCTGT